>CAZQGP010000076.1:0-6182 GCA_964593075.1 uncultured Candidatus Saccharibacteria bacterium | reverse complement strand
ATTTAAAACCATAAATTTCTAATCTTTTTAAGTACATATTAATAACTATTGTACTAAAATTATTTGAAATTAAGCAATAATATAATCACCTAAAGTGCTATAGATATAATGCTAAAGACTTTTTTACAGTTGTCCCAATAAAAATAGAGACTATTTCTGATATTTTTCTACTGCGTCAATTGCGGCCGATTGTTGGGCTGCTTGCTTTGATGACCCTATCCCTTTGCCCCAAATATTATCACCGACGAAGACGCCGATAGTAAACGTTTTGTCGTGATCAGGTCCTATTTCTTCAAGAACTTCGTAAGTTGGGGTTACCCCGTCTTTCTCTTGGACTAGTTCTTGAAATGAACTTTTCGGATCAACATATGATTTTTCCAACAATATCTTATCCAATTTTATTATCAAACTTTTTTCTATAAACTCTTTCGCTCGCTCTAACCCTTGATCCAAAAATATTGAGCCAATTATTGCCTCGAAAGCATTCGCAAGTATAAGTTGCCGACTCCGTCCAAAACTCCTCGATTCTCCTTTACTCATCAAAATATATTCTTCGACTCCCAACTCTTTCGAGACATCCGATATTGTATCGGTTTTAACTAAAGCACTTCGCCAATTAGTAAGATCGCCTTCGGGATTTTTAAACTTTCTATACAGATATTCTGTAACAACTAATTCCAAAACCGCATCCCCCAAAAATTCAAGACGCTCATTGTGCTCTTTAACATTTTGATGTTCATTTAAATATGATCTATGAGTCAAGGCAGTCGACAAGAGGTTAATATTTGAATATTTTATGCCTAAAACTTCTGTAAATTTTTCAAAATCTTTCATTTCTTTCCTTCAACTTTTTTATCATCATCTGGGTTATAAATATCACTGGCTCGATAAACAGTTCCTAATACCCCATTTACAAATCTGGATGAACTTTGTCCTCCAAAAGATTTTGCCAACTCAACTGCTTCATTAATTGCCACTTTCGGCGGAACTTCTTGTGCAAAAAGTAATTCGTATATTCCCATTCTTAATATAATAAGATCAACCAAAGCTATTTGTGCAATTGGCCATTCGGGAGCGGCTGGAGATATTATTGAGTCTATCTTTTCTTTATTATCGAAAACACCCCACACCAACTGATCAATAAAATCTCTATTTTCTACACTTGAAGAAAATTCTTGGTAATTTCGGATAATAATTGGTTCGATTGTCTGACGAACCTTTTTTATATCAAATTCATGTTTAGAGATTTTTATTGTCAAAAACTCCCATTCATACATAGTCTGAAATGCAATAATCCGTGAAAGGTGCCGATTGGATGCCATTTATTCCTCTTTTTGCTCTTTATTCTTAGCTTCCTTCTTAATTTTTTTGTCTAATTTTGTTTCAACATGAATTAACTCAATTCCACGGTAGTGGCCACATGTTTGACAAACCGTATGAGACAAAATTGGATCACCACATTTTGGACAACTTGATATACTAACCGGGTTTAAAGCGTCGTGGCTTCTCCCTTGTTTACCTCGAGTTGAAGTTTTCCTTTTTTTCGGTACTGCCATCTATTTCCTTTCCTTTTTACTTTTTTTGCATAAACATTTTTCTTTACCTAAATTTATTCCACATCCAGAACAAATACCAGCACAGTCAGAACTACAAATATTTTTAATCGGAAGCGCTAGAATAATTTCTTCTCTCACAGGTATAGTCAAATCAATTTCACCGAATTTATCAACAAATAATTCATCGTCTATTAGTGTTGACCGATTTAAATTATACTCACGTTCTAGATAAAATGGAATATGGGCCTTAAAATTATCCAAACATCTATCACAAGTCAAAACAACTCCAGCCACCAGATTACCTTCTAATAATATCATTTCATCTAGTTTAGTGGCCGTTAATTTGCCGACAATTTTTTTACCCACGATCTCGATCGGTAGCTCAATATTATTGATTGTTTCGTCGATCTCGTATTTTAGTTGTGATCCTAAATTTAAATTGAGTAGTTTTTTTATACTAATTTTTTCCATACATTGAATAGTTTAAAACGCTCGTGATTGTAACATAAATATTACCTTATTACAAGACTCAGGAGTTTATTTTGAACATAAATGGTTTTAATAATTTCCGAGTTTTGTAAATATTTTTTTACATTTTTAGACTCTTTAGCAAGATTAATAATGTCATTTTCGCTTGACTCTTTAGACACCAATATTTTGTCTCTTATCTTTCCATTTATTTGGATAGCAATCACAAACAATTCGTCTTCAACTATTTTTTTATCATATCGGGGCCAAGATTGAAGATGGACACTGCCAACCCCATCCAAATTTTCCCATATTTCCTCGGCAAGATGAGGAGTAAACGGCGAGAGTAAAATTGCCATAGTTTTTAGTGCACTTTTGTTAGCAATTTTATTATCAAGATAAGTATTTACTAATATCATTAAGGAAGAAATTGCTGTATTAAATTTAAACTCTGCGATATCTTCGCCCACTTTTTTTATCGTTTTATTTAGGAGTCTCTCTGCTTCAATTCCGATCGGTTCATCTTCTATTTGAACATTTACTAGCCTCCATACTTTTTCTAAAAATCTTACAATTCCAGTAAGCCCTTTAGGGTTCCATGGACCCCCGTCTTCGAATTGACCCATAAATAATATATAAGCCCTAAAAACATCAACTCCAAATTGGCGAATAACTTCATCGGGAATGACAATATTACCTTTTGATTTACTCATTTTCTTGCCATCTGGACCAAGAATCATACCCTGATGACGAAGTTTCAAAAACGGTTCTTTGAAACTAATTAGACCACAATCATAAAAAGCCTTAGTTACGAATCTTGAATATAATAAATGCATCGTAACATGTTCTGCTCCACCAACATACATATCAACTGGTAGCCATTTTTGAGCAATTAATTTATTCAACATTTGTTTACTATCCTTAGTGTTCAGATATCTCATAAAATAAAAGCTTGAGTCAACAAAAGTATCGATTGTGTCAGTTTCTCTTCTTGCCTTAGCGCCACATTTTGGACAAAACGTGTTTACAAAATTAGAGACTGAGGCTAATGGGCCTTCCCCCAAACCTGTTGGCCTATAGTCCTTTACATTTGGAAGTTCAACGGGTAAATCTTCTTCAGGAACAGGAACTGCTCCACATTTGTCACAATGAACAATGGGTATAGGTGCGCCCCAATATCTTTGACGAGAGAAAGACCAGTCCCTCATACGATAAGTTATTTTTTTCCCACCAATCTTGTTATTCTTTAACCAATCTGCCATCTTGTCGATTGCTTCTTCAGAGGTTTGCCCCGTGTACTCACCTGATTCAATTAAAATCCCCTTTTCAACAAAAACGTCAGAATTGGTTTTGTTGGTTTTTGGGACAACCGATTTGAGTATTTCTAAACCAAATTTCTCTGCAAATTCAAAATCTCTTTTATCATGAGACGGAACAGCCATTACGGCCCCCGTTCCATATGAATAAATCACGTAATCGGCAACCCAAATAGGTATATATTTATTATTGAAGGGATTGATAGCATATGCCCCAGTAAACACACCTGTTTTTTCTTTTTCAGTTGATTGTCTTTCGATTTCTGCTAATTTTTGTGTTCTTTTCTGATATTTATCAACCTCTTTTTTCTGCTTTGCTGAGGTTATTTTATCGACTAGCGGATGTTCTGGGGCAACAACAACATATGTCATACCAAAGACAGTATCAACTCGTGTTGTAAAAACCCCTAGTCTCTCTTTTGTCCCATTAATTTCCATTTCAAATTCAACACCTTCAGATTTACCTATCCAATTTCTTTGTTTCATTTTGGAAGATTCCGGCCAATCTATATCTTCTAATCCCGTTAAAAGCTCTTCGGCATAACTTGTGATTTTAAAAAACCATTGATTGAGTTTTTTTTGGATTACTTCTGTTTCACATCGCTCACACCTCCCAGCTATCACCTGCTCATTTGCCAATACAGTTTTACAATTCGGACACCAGTTGACTGGAGACTCTTTCTGATAGGCCAGTCCTAGTTCATAGAGTTTCAAAAAAACCCATTGTGTCCACTTATAGTAAGATGGTTCGCTCGTTGCTATTTCCTTTTCGAAGTCAAACATACAGCCAAAAGATACGAGTTGTTTTCTCGCAATCTTAATATTTTTTGAAATACTTTCGGCTGGGTGTATCCCCGCCTTAATCGCATAATTCTCTGCCGGCAATCCAAACGAGTCATAACCAATCGGTTCAAAAACATCTTTCCCAGAAAGACGCATGAATCGGCCATAAACATCCGCGCCACAATACGAATACCCATGTCCAATATGGAGATATTCACCGCTTGGATATGGAAACATGACCAAATTATAAAAAGGATTATTTGATTCAACTAAATCAATTTGGTTAATCTTTGTTTCTGCCCAAATTTCTTGCCATTTCTTCTCTATTTTCTTAAAATTGTATGTTTTCATCCTTATGCTTTTTTAACATAAATAGCACGTTTTTTCCAGCCATTAATAAATTTTTCAATTTCAATAAACTGGTTTTGATGCTTATACTGTGCCCCAATTGGATCGTTTATATAAAAACCAACCAATTCTTTGTCTGCAACGTAAAACCCAAGCAAAACAACCAGGTGTCCCCCTTTTTTTGTGTCAAAATTTTTGTACACTGAAACGATGACTGGTTCATCCCTCACCAAAGAATCCATTAAATTATCAATAATATCGTCCTCTGTTCTTCTCGCTTCTAATCCATAGCCTATTGCCAAATCAACCAATGCCTGATGTTTCCATCCTATACCCTTAATATATCCATTATTTTTTAAAGCTCTGACAATCATTTCATCTAAAACGAACGGGATTGCGTAATAATCAAGAATCATTGCTAAAGAAACAATGCCGCAAGAGCAACTTTGCCATTTTTCTTCATCAATATTGTAATACTGAACCAGATGTGGAACTTCTATAATATGTTTCATTTGTTTAATAACTTATTGTTTATCAATTATCATTTAATTCTCTATTCCTCTAACTTTTATTGCTTCGGCAATTCTTGATATTGCCAATATATAAGCTGCTTTTCTCATATCGGTTTTATATTGTTTTTGAATTATTGCAATATCGCGGCACGCTTTAATTAGAATTGCTTTTAATTTATCTTGTGTTTGTTCTGAGCTCCATTGATCCCCAGATTTACCAAGAATCCACTCAAAATAACTTACGGTCACGCCCCCCGCGTTTGCTAAAACGTCAGGTATTATAGTTACCATATTATCCAATAGAATTTCTTCTGCCTCTGAGGTGATTGGCCCGTTTGCTAGTTCTAAGATAATCTCGGCTTTCACTTCTTGCGCCATATTTTTTTCTATCGCGTTTTCTAATGCCGCTGGTACTAAAATGTCAACATCGAGTGAAAATAACTTTTTTTCATCTAAACTTGTTGACTTCTCATACCCAATAACTGAACCCGTTTCTTTCTTGTGGGAAATAACAAATGGAATATCCAAACCATTTTTGTCATAAATTGCCCCACTTGAATCACTTATAGCAACGATTTTATAGGGTTTACCTATATAATGGATTACTTCAGCAAAAAATTTCCCAACATTTCCAAATCCCTGTATTGCAATAGTATATTCTTTCTTAGCTTGTTTTAAGTTTTTCACATATTCATCAAGAACGTACGCGCCCCCTTGGCCGGTAGCCGGCTCTCGATCTATCATTCCTCCAACCTCAACTGGTTTTCCGGTAAACGAAGAGGGTTCATGCTTACCAGAAATTAGAGAGTATTCATCCATCATCCAAGCCATGATTTGTGGCGTTGTATTAACATCGGGGGCTGGGATATCCCGGTTTGGCCCGATATTGTCTTTTATCCCTCTGACGTAGCCCCGAGCAATTTTTTCTTTTTCATTGTCTGATAAAAGCTTCGGATCGACAGTAACTCCTCCCTTTGCTCCTCCATATGGTATCCCCACTACAGCCGTTTTTATGCTCATCCAAAAGGCCAATGAACGGACCTCATCAATATCAACGTTTGGATGAAAACGGATTCCGCCTTTATATGGGCCTCTAGCATCATTGTGTTGTACCCTATATCCTTTGTATAGATTTACCTCTCCATTGTCCATTTTAACTGGAATAATAAACTCTACCGAATTTTTTGGCTGCTCTAGAA
>CAZQGP010000075.1:0-8764 GCA_964593075.1 uncultured Candidatus Saccharibacteria bacterium | reverse complement strand
CCAGCCTTAATAATCCCAACTCGATCGCAGATTCTTTCTACTTCAGGAAGGTTGTGAGATGAAACAAATATTGTAGTGCCCTTTTCTCTCAAATCTTCCAAAACTTCATAGATTAGATTCTGTAACAAAGGGTCCAGTCCAACCGTTGGTTCGTCCATTATTAAGATTTCGGGCTCATTCATTAAGGCCAAAATAAGACCTAGCTTTTGTTTGTTTCCACTCGACAAGTGGTTAAACTTAGCTTTTGGGTTATAGTCAAACTTGTCCACCAAGTTCTTAGCCGTCTTTGATTCACCCCTAATACTTTCAACAAATTTAATATGATCCCAGCCAGACCATTTCCCATATAGTTTTACATTTCCGGGCAAATACCCGATTTTAGTTTTTAGATAGACTGACTCAAGGTGAGCATCTCGATCTAAAATCGTAATTTCTCCCTCTGTGGGTCTAATAAAATCCATCAAGCAACGAATTGTTGTCGTTTTGCCTGCACCATTTGGTCCGAGAAATCCGAAAACCTCACCTTTTTGTATTTCAAAAGACACGCCATCAACTGCCCTGACCTTACCAAAATGTTTTGTTAAATCTGTGATTTTAATTACTGGGTTCATTGTTTCTCATTATAAATGATTAAGTCACTTTTTTTCTAGTATAAAAGCCCTAAAAGCTTCTAGCGTCCCATGATCAACAATCTCTTTCAGTTTGTTATGACGTGATTCAAATTTTCTGACCAAATATTCGGGCGATATCGTGTAGATATTGATTTTGCGATGTATCTTTATTCGGCCGAAAACCACATCAAGACTTTCGTTGTAATCGAACTGTCTGTTTCCACGATATTTATTTCTATATTGAATGGAAAGATTCCGCATTAATAATTTCTTAAAGTTACTAACGATAACATTTTCAGTAGCTTCGTGATAATTCTCTGGCACGGTTGTGACAACTAAAACATCCGTACAGCCGTCCGTGATTGCATCTTCAATTGGTAATGATTTACCAATTCGCCCATCCATGTGTTCATCTGAACCTATGGTCACGGCCTTATTATAAAAAACGGGTAACGCACACGATGCTTTTATGACTTGGATTAAATCAACTTTGTCTCTATTTGTGTAGTATCTACAATCACCACTGTCTGCATCGGCAACAAAGATCTTAAAAATTGATTTATTATTTCTGATTTTACTAATATTTAATTTTTTTTTGAGACGAAAGATTGTATCACATAAATAATCTATATCTGCGGCTCGACTAATCTTCCAGGGTTTAATAAACTTAAAGCCGTCTAAATCATCGTAATAAACCGAAGCTCCAAGTTCAGTTTGTTTAGATAAAAAATATGCTCCCGCGCAACTTCCAGAAGATGAAGCATAAACATAATCAAAGGCTTCAGTTAGCCCAAGTTTCTCTAAACCAACCATCACTCCACCACTAAAGGCTCCTCTCATTCCCCCGCCCTCTATTATTAGCCCGATCTTATATTTGTCTTTCTGGTTTTTTTCTTTTCTTGCCAATAAGCGCTCTATGACTATTTTGTCGTGTTTTATCATAAATATATTATATACTCTTTTGTCCCGACCTTAGATAGGAGAAGGGGTGGCCCAAAATTCGGACCACCCCTCTGTAAAAATACCTGGTTGACTTCTATGAATAGCCGCATGATCCAAAGATCAGAGTGCGCCATTTCAGCACATTCTAAGAATCGATGTTCGGTCAAAATAACCGATGACGTGAGCTATTCACTATTGTCTCGCAATATGAAGCGCAACCAGGTGCCAACCAAACAGGTTTCATTCTTGTTGATCATCTCAACTAGACGAAAGAGCTGGAGGCTGGCGATTGGGGATTGCAGGATGTTTTGACATCGAAAAGTCAGTTTTAAATCGGACACTTGTCCTCTTCGACTAAGATTCTCTATCTCAAACTAAACTGACTTCTTCTGTCAAAACCGGTGCTTCCAATACCAGAGACTACCTTTCCATGTTACGTACTCGGTATATACCGACCAATCCTTTTGGTTAAGGATTCGCCATCTCTGATAAGGAATACAAAAGAGTATATAAACAAACAACAAAACCTACAAGTGTTTTGTTGTTCACGTAAATTATTCTTCAGCTAAAAGTTTTTTTACTTCTTTTTGAGTTTCTAGCGTCTCTTCTTTAAACATGTTGAATTCATCATACATTATTTCGTCAATATTCGGGATTTTCTCGGCTAAAAATTTATCGATTTCAGCTTCATCTTTTTGATCAATCAATTTCTCTAGTTTGCTTTTGTCTTCTTCTGTCAGAAAGTTTAATGCCCTTTCCGCGATCCTGGATTGTAAGGCGTCCGCTAAAGAAACTATTAAATCGTTCTTCTCTTTCTCGGGTAAATTTTCTAGTCCGAGCTCTTCAATCAAATTTTTTTTAATTTCAGGTATCATTTCTTCCTCCGTTTATTACCATAATGGGCTAAACACGCCAAAAGCTCCGCCAAGCCAAGGACCCAAAATTCCAGCGGTCCAGGCTGCTATTTGTTGACGTGTCCTTTTTGTATCTCTTAATCCTTCTCTAGTTACTAGATACCTCATTGTCTGACCTATAATTCTTGCTTCGATTTGGTCATTCGAAAGACCGGGGCTTTCTGCTCTGATTTTCTTTAGCTCTTCTCTTTCAATCATTTCAATTTTGTCATAGAGTCTCTTTCTCTCTTTGTCGCTATCGATTAATTTTTCATCTCGACTCGCCCCTTCCACCAATTGAGCCACTTTTGCATTTATTTTGTCTGGATCATTCTCTATCTCTGCTTTAAAAAATACCTCTTGTTTTGGCTTGCTGCCACCAAAATATTTATTTGCAAGATCATAGGCCCCAACTCCTAGAAGAAGCCCTCCGGGTATCCCCCCCATTGCAATACCAGCAAAAATAACCGTTTTTGGATGATTCTTCATCCATTTTCTAATTTTTTGCGCTTTAGTGAATTTTTCTTTTTTTTCATCATTTCGTTTTATTTCTAAATCGCTCAAAGCTTTTCGTTCATTTTGACTTTCAATAATCATTTTTGCTTCTATCAAGGCTTGCTTTTCAGCCCCTGCGACTTCTGGGTTGACTTTTTCTACCTCTTCTTTGGCTATTTGCTTAGCATATTGAAGAGTTGCTTTCATGTAATCTTCTCTAAGTCTCTTCTCTAATTCAGGGCTAACTCTTTTTCTAAACCACTTCTTCCGAATAAGATAAGCGTCTAAATATTCATCTCTTGCTAACCCCATGTTTGTCCTTAGTGCTTCTGAAGCCAATACTTCGCTTCCTGTCGCTCTTTCGCCCCCTGGTGGCAGTATTTCCCCACCACCCCCCTCTCCACCGGCAGGGATAGCCTCTATCGCTTCTTCTGTCCCAGCCTCTCGTTCGGCTGTTTCCTCGGGCCTTCGTCTGTCACTATCTTCTAATGATCCTCGAAGCCTAGTCACAACTTCAGATATCCGATAGTTTTGAATTGAACCGAGTAAGATTTCTTCTAATCGATCAACAGTTCTCTTGTAACTATCTAATGATTCTTGTGCCCCAGGTACTGACATAAAAACAACGTCTTCCTGGGCTTTTGCTATATATTCTTTTATCTGATCCAATGTCTCAGGCACAATTTCGATTAGTCGAGTCCTAACCCCAGGTGTAATTTCAAGTGTTTGCCTAAGAGCCGCTTCTTTAATCGCCTCTTGGTCGTGTCCGATCAAAGTTGCTGCTAATCGGATAGTTCTCTCTAGATTTTCTCTATTTATTTGATTATATTTATTATTTTCGCTGATATTTAATAAAAGCTGTGATTGGAGGACTATATTATTCTCGGCCATAGGTTCCTCTTCTTCTTCTAAGGTTGGCAAAGGAAGCTTTAGTTCTTCCAAATCATCGGTTAATTTTGTAACTTTTAGGTTGATCCTGGCCTGTTTTTGTTCAAAGGTATCGCCTAAATCTTCGCCTTTATCGTTATGCGTAAAATCACTTGTTTGAAGTTCTTCTATTCTTTCCTTAACTTCTTCTTTCGCTGAACTTTCCGGCAATGAATCAACCGCCTCTTGAACTGACCGCAACAATTCACCATCGGGTCGGACAATAGTTGGCTCCCTCTCAGGAATAGGTATAGCCTCTGGAGTAACCTCCGGCGTTATTTCTGGTTCGCTGCTTTCTATAGGAGCTGAGTCAGCTGTACCGGAAGGCGCCTCTGTCTCTGTGGGTATTGAGATTGGTATATGGATCTCTTCTGTTGGAGATTCCGACTCAGGAATTATCTCATCCTCTAGCACGGGTGTCATTGGCTCCTCGGTTGAAGGAGTTGTTGTAGCTACCTCTAGTGGAATAGCTGTGACAGGAACTGTAAGGGGAACTTCTGGAGTTTGTGTTGCTGATTCTTCCGCAATTATTGGTTCTGGTCTTGGTACCGGTCTGGCTGAAGTCGCGACAGTCGGTTTTTCTGGGGCAGAAATTGGTGTTTCTTCAGGCATAACAATTACTGGTTCGCCTGACTCAATTTCGGTTTCTGGTGGTTTATTAGGTTGAGCAAACAATGGAGGTGTCTCTGGTCCCCATTCGTTCGTCGGTTGTTGTTCGCCTTCCTTGTTATCACTCATTGTTTCTCTCCTTACCCTCCAAAACATTTTTCTTAATTTGTTTATTAATTATAATATATCTTTTTCTTTTAAGCTAAACATTTTAGTTTTAGTAATTGTTATATATTTTTTCTATTTCTTCCAGATTACGATCATAAATAACATGCCGGCGCAAACCAAACTTTGGCGTCAATTCGCCACTTTCAATCGTGAATAGCTCAGCTTGCAGAATAAATTTATAGATTTTTTCATATGAAGCATAATTTTTTTGTAAAAGTTGTATTTCTTCACTTAAAAAATCTCTAACTTTTTGGTTATGAACAAGATTCTTAGCTTCTTTAATCATTAATTTTTCCGCTACTCTTTCTATATTTGGCACAATAACAGCACCAATATGTTTTCTGGCATCTCCAAAAACAAAGGCTTGATCAATATATGCACTGGATTCAAGCTGAGATTCAATATTTGTTGGTGATACTTTTTTACCAGTAGAAAGAACAATTAGATCTTTTTTTCTGCCAGTCAAAACTAAGAATCCTTTTCGATCAAAATATCCATAGTCTCCTGTTTTAAACCAGCCATCTTTAGTAAAAGCCTCTTTTGTGTCTTTACTTTGCACATAACCAGGAGTCACATTTGGTCCTTTTGTTATAATCTCGCCTTCTGGGCTAAACTTGACTTTAACTCCCTCTAACACCGGCCCGACCGTTCCAAAAGAATAATCCTCTAGTCTGTTGCATGAAATAACAGGGGCCGTTTCGGTCAAACCGTAACCTTCTAAGATAACCAAACCGACTTGATTAAAAAATTTTCCTAATTTAACGGGTAACGCAGCCCCGCCAGAAACGAAAAAACGTATTTGTCCGCCAAACTCAGCCCTAACCTTTGAAAAAACTAGATTCTCAAATATTTTTTCAAATTCCTGGTGTTTTCCATCTTTTTTTAGACCAAAGGCAAAGCGAAAAATAGTTTTTTTAAAGAAACTTTTATTGACTTTATCCAAGATCTTCTCATAAATTTTCTCAAACAGTCTCGGGACAGCGATAACTATCGTTGGTTTTCTATCTCTTATTTCTTGTGAAATTTTTGATAAATCAGTTGCATATCCAATGCTAGCACCAGCATAAAGCGGGATGTAATACCCAATTGTTCTCTCAAAAACATGTGATAGAGGTAATATAGAGAAAAATCGATCTTCTGGCACCACTCTCACATATTTTAAAACTCCTAAAGCATTTGAAATAAGATTCTGATGAGTTAGCTTAACTCCTTTAAACCTCCCAGTTGTACCAGATGTATAAATTATGGTTGTTACGGCTGAGGAAGGAATTTTTAAAATTGATTCAATCAATTCAGCTTCAGATTTTTCATTCACCAGACTCGAATCAATTAAATTTTTAAAATATAACAAACGTTCAAACCCCCTAGTCTCAATTTTCTCGAAAGAAAACAAATGAGGAATCTTAGAAATTGTCTTTGCGATTTCCAATAATTTCGAACTAAGTTCATGGTCCGAAAAGAATAAACCCTTCGGGTTAATTTCTTTTATTATTACTTCTAATTGGACGGGTGATAAAACATTGTGAATCGGGACACTCACCGCCCCCAGAGAGATTAGGGCTAAATCTGTGATAACCCATTCCGGCCTATTTTCTGAAAATATAATTGCCTTATCTCCAGCCTTAAAGCCTAATTTTTTTAAGGCAAGAGCTAATTTAATTGTTTCTTTTTTAAGCTCATAATAAGATAGACTTTCATAATGATGACCCACCTTAAATTTTAAGGCCTCGTTGTTTGCAAATCTTTCAGTAGATGTATAGAAAAGATCGGCCAAATTAATCGGTTGCCACAATTCTTTTTGCTTTTTCATGCTTTCCTTTGAATTCGAGTTTATTATAACCTAGATTTATCTAAACTGCTATTTGACAAGATTCATTTTTGGTATAGAATTATAGCATAAAGCAGAATTAACATGGCTATAAAAATACTTTTAGCAGAAGATGATCTACAACTGATTGACATGTACAGCCGAAAGTTTGAACTCGAGGGTTTTGAAGTTCAAGTTGCAGAGGATGGGAAAAAAGCCATTGATATACTCCAAAAATTTACTCCCGATATCGCCATTCTTGATGTTATGATGCCAGAAGTTAATGGGTTAGAAGTCCTAAAGCATATTAAAACAACCCCAAGCCTTAGCTTGGTTATTACGATTATGTTAACAAACATGTCTGATCAAGGCACTGCTGAAAAAATTTACGAACTTGGGGCCACAGAGTATTTGGTCAAAGCAGAACTCACCCCCCTAGAAGTCTCAGAAAAAGTAAAAAGCCTAATAGACATCTACAAAAAAGATTTAAAATAAAAAAGAGGCCTAATGACCTCTTTTTTAATAACTTAGTTAATAATTAAAGATATTTTTGGAGTTCTGTTTTAAACTCTTCAGCCGTCTTTGAACCACTAAAACTACCGACTAGCTTACCATCCTTGTAAAACCAAAAGGTTGGATAACCTTCAAGCCCCTTAGCAATAGCGAAATCGTAGTTGGCTTTATTGTTAGTATCTTGGTTATCTGCATTAAACTTTCCAAAGACAACCTTCCCGGCATATTCATCTGCTAGGGCCGTAAATATTGGCCCCATTTTTTGGCAATGAGGACACCATGGAGCATAAGCATCTACAACGACTAACTTGCCATTACTCCCTGCGATTACCTTTTCGTCAAAATTGGCCGCCGTAATAACAACTTCGTTGGCTCCAACCTTACCTGCGTCACTCGCGTCTGTTGTCGCCGGCTGTTCAGTAGTTGTGGTTGGCACTGGTTGTTCTGTTGTCTCTTTCTTCTCTGTTTTTCCCCAGGCAAAAATTACTGCTAAAATAATTATTGCTGCGACGACTGCTACAATTGTTCCTAATGTTTTTTTGTCTTTCACTGTTTCCCTTTCTAGCTTATATAATTATTAATACTTATAAATAATCTCTAATATTTTTTAACTACCCTAGTATAACTCGCTATCTCCTCTTCTTCAAATCTTTGTTAATTTAGGTTCTCTGGTTTACTTGGAGGGCCCGGTGGGATTCGAACCCACGACCAAGTGCTTAAGAGGCACCTGCTCTACCACTGAGCTACAGGCCCTAGCGAAACACCTTGATTATTTCTAATTTCAATCCATTTTACTTGAATATTATAGCTTTTCAAGCCTCAAATATCAATACGTTGTTATGGTTAACAGACATTATTGATATATTCTGCATTTTAAGTTAAACTATTTTAGCATTAAAGATTAAATAAAGGCGCATATTTGGGTAAGTTAAACAACAAATTAGATTATAAGGAATATGATAAATTTTTATTAAATATATTAGAATCGATTGCCGACCCTATTTTCGTGAAAGACGATAAATTTAGAATTATACTTGCAAATAGAGCCTTCTACAGAATACTAGGAATGGACAAAAGAAATGTCCTTGGAAAAACCCTTGGAGAGTCGTTACCTAAAAATCAGATGAAACATTTTTTAGCAGTTGACAAATCAGTCATAGATACTGGGAAAGGTGTCACATGCAAAGAATTACTTACCGGGAAAGATGGTAAAATCCTGACGATTGTTACAAAAAAAACTCGATATACCGATAAGAGTGGGCAGAATTTTGTGGTAGGAGTAATTAGAGAAATAACCAAATACAATGAGATTGAATTAAAATTAAAACAGAGTGAAAATAAATATCGACTTATTAGCAACCAATCCCCATTAGCGATTGAGCTCTATGATAAAGACGGGAAACTTATCGAAGTCAATCCGGCTTGTTTGAAATTATTTGGGATAATTAATGCCAACGAAATTAAGCAATTTTCTCTTAATGATGATCCAAACATATCTGATAAACACAAAAAAGCTCTAAAACTTGGCAAAGCAACCCGTTTCGAAACTCATTTTGATTTTGACCTAGTAAAACAGTTAAAACTTTATCATTCTTCTAAATCAGGAATGATTTACCTTGATATACATGTCACCCCCACAAAAGGTCTAAATGGAGCAATTACAGGCTATCTATTGATAATTCAAGACATTACCAAACGAAAAACTTTAGAGAATAATTTAATAATACAAAAAGAAACAATCACAAATAGTGAAAAAAAATACAGAAGCTTGTTTGAATCCATAGAACAAGGAGTAGCAC
>CAZQGP010000074.1:0-11821 GCA_964593075.1 uncultured Candidatus Saccharibacteria bacterium | reverse complement strand
GCCCTAATTGCCGTTCTTGTATCTTGTGGTATATTAATCTATAACTATTGGTCTTTGAACTCAAATGAGATAAAAACATCAAAAGTTGTTGTGACCGCAAAGCCCAAAGAAACTAAGGTAGCTGCGCCATTGACTGGTCTTCTGGTAGATCCAAGCGTCATTAATCGTCGACCATTGGCGGTTGTTATCGAGAATCATCCAGACGCTCGACCTCAATCTGGATATACTAAGGCAGACTTGGTTTATGAGACTTTAGCCGAGGGGGGGATAACTAGAACTTTAGCGATCTATCAATCTGAAAAAGCGACAGAAATTGGACCAGTTCGCTCAGCTAGGGTATATTTTATTGATTGGCTGAGTGAATATAAGGCAGCATTTGTCCATGTTGGCGGGAACATTGATGCATTGGACGAGATAACGGTTCAGAATATACCTGATATCAACCAGTTTTACTTCGGGAGCTATTTTTGGCGGGCAACAGACCGTTACGCCCCCCACAATGTATATACTTCGTCTGAGAAGCTCAGCGAAGCGTTAAAGGCTGCGAAAATATCTGAAACGACGGAGATTGTTCCACTTAGTTTTAAAAAAGATGTGGCCGTAAGCCAACGGCCAGCTACTCAGTCGCTTGTTATTAATTTTTCATCGGCGTTATTTGTAGCTTCATACAATTATGATCCTAAAACAAATGATTACCTTAGAAGTGTTGGTGGCGTGCCACATCTAGACAAAGTAAGTAATTCTCAGCTTCGAGTAAAGAATATTGTCGTGCAATACGAATCAATAAGTCCGGGGGTATCACGAGACGGAGAACAAATAATGGATATTGGCACTATTGGTAAAGGGAAAGCTCTAGTTTTCCAGGATGGTAAAGCAATCAATGCCACTTGGACAAAAGAAAACCAAGCTGCTCGAACTAAAATAATCGATGAGGTGGGTAAAGAGATAAGTTTTAACCCTGGTCAAACATGGTTTGAGATTGTACCGATGACAGCCACAGTGAGTTATTAACATGCAACGATATACTTTGAAGGAAATTAAAAAAGCCTTCAAAATTTCCCCTAAGAAAATCTATTTTCTAATAAAAAAGGATTTAATTGAACCTATCATCGAAGACGGTAAAATTTTTATTTCAGAAGATGAAATTAAAAGATATTTGGGGTTACCTCCCACAGATCGGAATAAACATCACACTTCATTTTTAAAAACCCTTGGCCCAGGGGTTATCACCGGGGCCTCAGATGATGATCCGTCAGGCATTGGCACTTATTCAACGGTCGGCGCCAGATATGGTTTATCTCTTACCTGGCTAGCCCTATATCTGCTTCCAATGATGACAGCAGTTCAAGAAACATGTGCAAGAATTGGAATTGTTACAGAGAAAGGCTTATCTGGTTCGATCAACAAACGATATGGTAAGAGGGTAATAGTCTTACTTGTAAGCCTACTTGTTATCGCAAATACTATCAATATTGGGGCGGACATTGGGGCTATGGTTGCCTCCTTTCAGCTTTTAGTCCCAATAAATTTTTATTTTGGAGCAACTATTCTAACGCTACTAATCTTATTCTTAGAGATTAAAGTTTCGTATCATCGCTACGCTAAGATATTGAAATGGCTGACTATTTCACTCTTCTCGTATATCTTAGCGGCGTTTATTATCCATCCGAATTGGTCAGAAGTTGCAAAAAGTCTTGTTTTCCCTACGATTCATTTTAACAAGGAGTATATTGCGGCGATGGTTGCGGTTATGGGTACGACAATTTCGCCCTACCTCTTTTTTTGGCAAACCTCAGAGGAAGTTGAAGATGAAAGAGATAAAAAAATTTTGGCAGACCATCATAAGGTTGCAATAAAAAATGAAATATCAGATATGCGCAAAGACACTTTTTTTGGCATGACATATGCAAACATTGTTTTTCTTTTTATTGTTATTACAACCGCTTCTGTCTTGTTTAGTAGTGGGACTAATAATATTGAGAGTGCAGAACAGGCAGCAATGGCCCTGAGACCCCTGGCAGGGGATGCTGCATATCTACTTTTTACACTTGGCATCTTTGGTGTAGGACTTTTAGCGGTTCCAGTTTTGGCTGGCTCTTCGGCTTATGCGGTTGCCGAACTATTTAAATGGAAAGAGGGACTATATAAAAATTATAGTCACGCTAAAGGCTTTTATGGCATTATTATTGTTTCTTTACTCGTTGGACTTGCTATGAATTTTATTGGAATAAATCCGATTAAAGCTTTATATTTTGCAGCGATTGTAAATGGAGTGACGGCTCCAATATTACTATTCTATATTTTCCGTCTTGGGCGAGACAAAAAGGTTATGGGAGATTTTGTGAACCCTCGCTGGGTAAATATTTTTGGGAATATCACTATTATATTAATGGGAAGTGCGGCAATCATATTATTACTTATGACTTTTGGAATAATATAAATAATGAATCTAAAAATAGAGGCATTTAAGCAAAAAAAAATAGGAGTGCTTGGGTTTGGCATTGAAGGGAAGGATACCTTTAAGTATTTATCTAAACATGACATAAAAAGCGTTATATTTGATCAAGCAGAAGAGAAAGAGTTTTATAATAAAAATACTGATTTAGATCCCGAAGTGAAAACATATTTGGGGAATAATTATCTCAAAAATCTATCGAAAGCAGAGATAATCTTTAAAACACCCGGGATACCAATTCTAAAACCTGAAATACAATTAGCGATTAACGATGGCGTGGTTTTTACAAGTCAGATCGAATATTTTTTTAATCAGTCGCCCGCTAAGATCATTGGGGTGACGGGCACAAAAGGGAAGGGTACGACCGCCACATTGATTTATGAAATATTAAAAAAAAGCCAGAAAGATGTCTATCTAGGTGGTAATATCGGCGTATCAGCGATTACTTTTCTTGATAAATTAACCCCACAATCTTTAGTTGTTTTAGAGCTCTCGAGCTATCAGCTTCAGTCTTTAAGAAAGAGTCCAGAGATTTCAGTTGTTTTAAATGTAACACGAGATCATTTAGATTATCACAAAAACGTAATTGAATATCGCGAGGCAAAAAAGAATATTATTAATTTTCAAGAAGAGAAGGATCTTGCAGTTATTAATGCTGATTATAAAACCATGAATTCATTTGTAGAATCGTCAAAAGGGGAGGTATATCTCTTTAGTAAAGTGAAACCAACTAACGGTTGCTATGTTGATAAGGAGGATAATATCATTTTACAAACCAAGGTGGGTCCAGTAATGATTGCAAATGCAAATCAATTGTTGTTAAGAGGACGACACAACCTTGAGAATGTTACGGCAAGTATCTTGGCCGCATTTTTGGCTGGAGCTGATATAAATTCAATCCAGAGGATAGTAAAAACCTTTCATGGATTAGAGCATCGATTGGAGTTGGTTGGTAAAAAGAATGATATCACGTACTATAATGATTCTTTTTCAACCACTCCTGAAACAGCTATAGCTGCGATTAGATCATTTGATGAACCTATTACCCTTATTCTTGGGGGAAGTTGCAAAGAATCTGACTATACAAAATTGGGCCGCGAAATAGAAAAGTCAAAAGTTAAAAATCTCATACTAATCGGTGAAATGGCTGACGAAATTTCAAGAACAATAAGTTCTAAATTTAAGGGTAATCGAGTATTAGGTTTGGTGACAATGAAAGATATAATTGAAAAAGCGAGAGCACTTTCATCCCCTGGTGATATTGTCCTTTTATCTCCGGCTTGCGCCTCTTTTGGTCTGTTTAACAACTATAAAGATCGTGGTAATCAATTCAAGGAAGAATATAAAAAACTCTAGTTTGGATAAATAATTTATACAACATAGCTATAAAAAGCTAGACATAACTATATTATTTGCTATAATGTAGCTAGTAAATAAGGAGCCAAAAAATGTACGAAACACTTTTCGGTTCGAAGACTCGGGTGAAACTTTTGACACTGCTTCTAACAAACACAGGCAGAGCCTTTTATGTCAGAGAAATCACTCGAACCATCGATGAGCAAATCAATTCAGTAAGACGAGAATTATTAAACTTGAAGTCAATGGGTTTAGTAAAATCGAATGAAAAAAAAGGCAAAATATATTATGAGGCCAACACTAAATTTGAATTTTATCCTGAACTAAAAAAAATATTTGAAAAGACAGGGAAAACACCTACAGGCGAAAACAAAGTAACTTTCGGAATTAGAAAATCTGGAGATATTTCATATGCAGCCCTCATGGGTGCATTTGTCGGGGACACAGCCAGTCAAGTTGATCTCTTTGTAGTTGGAGAAGTCGATAAACGAAAGATGAAATCAGTTTTGACTAATTTGGAAAAAGAGCTTAAAAGAGAAGTCAACTACTGTGTTATGACATTTAGTGAATATGAAGATCGAAAGATGCTTTTTGATCGTTTTTTAACGGAACTAATGGCTAGTCCAAAGAAAATTTTAATAGATAATCTAGAAGAAGAAACGACAAAAGAAGAAAAGGTAGATGAAGAATAACAGCATAGTAATTGAGTTTTCACCGAAGACGATTCTCTGGGTTATCGCCACAGTAGTGGCGATTTGGCTTTTTTTGGCAATTAAAGGGATTCTGCTAATACTTTTTTTAGCTTTTATTTTTGCTGCAGCCATAGAGCCTTTTGTCAATCGCTTAGAAAAAAAACGATGGCCGCGATCTTTAGCTATATTAGTCATATATTTGATAATTATTGCAGTACTTGGTCTTTTTTTAGAACTGATTATACCTCCTCTTATTAATCAGATTACACAATTAGTTCAAGATAGTGGAAAATATGCGGATACCATCAATTCTTATCTCCAAAACGTGAATCCTGTCATCAAGGACCCAGCACTTAAAGCCTTAGAAAGCATTAGTGGTTCAATAAGCAGTACAGGCGGTGGGCAGATAGTGAATAAAGCTTTTGGCTTTTTTAGCGGCGCCTTCGGTTTAATTGCGGTTTTCGTCATCGCTTTCTATATGCTGCTTCAAAAAAACGGAGTTGAGAAAGTCCTTGAGGCTGTTCTGCCCAAAAAATACCATAAAACTTCTTTTTCAGTTTCAAGAAAAATATCCGGAAGGATGAGTTCTTGGGTACGAGGTCAACTATTTTTAGCACTGGTAATATTTGTCTTAAACTACATCGCTTTAACGATATTGCAAGTAGACATGGCTTTGACCTTAGCAATCCTATCTGGTATTTTAGAATTATTACCAATTATTGGACCAATTGTGGCAGGAGTTACGGCCGCTTTAGTCGCGTTGACTGTCTCACCACTCCTTGCTATCATAGTTGGGGTTTGGTATATCCTAGTTCAACAGCTTGAAAACAATATATTGGTACCCCAAATCATGAAAAAATCAGTTGGTTTAAATCCGATAATAGTTATTGTCGCGATATTAATTGGGGTACAATTGATGGGAATTTGGGGTGCGTTAATTGCTGTTCCGGTTGTTGCCTGTATCTCGGTTATCTATGAAGAATTAAGAACAAATAAATAGGAGGAATAGTGGAAATAACTTATCTAGGGCATTCTTGTTTCAAAATTACTGGAAAAAAAATTACAGTCTTAACTGATCCTTTCGATTCTGAAAAAATAGGAATTAAACTTACAAAACAAGATGCTGACGTTGTGACAGTTAGTCATAGCCATTACGACCATAATTATTTAGAGGCCGTTAAGAGCGAATATCTTCTTTTAGATTCGCCCGGTGAATATGAAATAAAAGAATCTGAGTTTCAAGGAATCATCGGTTTTCATGATGATACTCACGGTGAAGAGCGTGGGCAAATCACAATTTTTAATATGGAGATCGACGGTATTAATATCTGCCATTTAGGTGATTTGGGAGCAGAACTTACTGGCGAGCAACTTGATAAAGTAGACGGAGTAGATATTTTAATGATTCCAGTTGGTGGTAAATTCACGATTGATGCGAAGCAAGCCGTCAAAGTAATAAACCAAATTGAGCCAAAAATAGTATTACCGATGCATTATAAGGCCGGTAAGTTGACTGATTTAGCAACTCTTGAGAGCTTTTTACAAGAATTTAGCGTAAACCCAGTCCCTATGGATAAGCTGAAAGTTACGAACAAAGATTTACCTGAAGAGCTCGAGGTAATAGTTTTAAAATATTAATAACAAAGGCTTTCTGGTTATCCAAAATTAATATATAATTTTTGCATGAGCTTAATCAATGAACAAGATAATTTATTAGAACCGATAAGGGGCTCGATTTTTTATGAAGATAAGGATACTTATGCTTGTCTTGCGAGCTTCCCGATAGTCCCGGGTCATTGTGTTGTGGTTTGGAAAAACGATATTAGTGATCTCCATTTGCTTTCAAAAACAAATTACGAGAAGCTTATGGAAACGGTTGAAAAAGTAAGAAACGCACTTTTGGAGACAATGAACACAGATAAAGTTTATCTTATATATATGGACGAAATAAAACATGTTCACTGGCATCTGATACCTAGGACTCAGAGTGAAACTGGTTTTACTCTATTAGAGCACAAACCAAAGAAACTCAATGATATCTCTTTTGCAAAGATATTAAAAAAGGCTCTTTAAAGCCTTTTGATTGTTCTATTTATTGCCTGTTTACTTGGTGGTTTTGGCGGTAGTCTTGATACACTTTGTACAAGCCTTAACCCGTTTTCCGCTATCTGTTTTCAGCCATTGCAAATTTGGTAGCCACCGTCTCTTTGTTTTTCGATGCGAATGGCTAACATTATGACCTGTTATTGGTTTTTTCCCGCAAATTTCACATTCTACGCTCATTTATATTTTCTCCAAGATTGAATTACGACGCAATTAATGTTATCATTTTTAAAGTTTAAAGTCAATAAAAGGTATGTATCAAATTTTTAGTATTATTGGATTTCTTTTAGCTCTGACCGTTCATGAGTTTATGCACGCTTGGACTGCTAATTATCTTGGTGATTCAACGGCCAAACACGCTGGTCGGGTAAGTTTAAACCCAGTTGCTCACATCGATATTTTTGGAACGATATTGTTGCCAATGGTTTTGATATTAAGTGGATCTCCGATAATATTTGGTTGGGCAAAACCTGTTCCAATAAATCCGAATAGTTTTAATAATCCTCGCCTTGGTTCTGCCCTTACGGCTATCGCTGGGCCTATGGCGAATTTGGTGTTGGCAATCGTTCTTGCGGCCATTTATCAAATACCTGGGATTCAAGGGACGGTTTGGAGTCAGTTCTTGATTGCAACTATAACAATCAATCTTGTCTTAATGGTCTTTAATCTAATCCCAATCCCTCCTTTAGATGGCTCAAAATTTTTCGCTTTATTTATACCGTGGTTAGACAATCCAAAACTTGATATTTATGGGCCAATTTTTCTGTTAGGCATAATTCTTATTGGGGGAACGCGAATTATTTGGCCCATAGTTACATTCTTTCTGAATATATTAGGGATTAATTTAAACTATTATTAATTTCGGGGCGTAGCTTAGTTGGCCTAAAGCGCAGGGCTGGGGGTCCTGAGACCGGAGGTTCAAATCCTCTCGCCCCGACCATTCAAACGCATTAAAAATAAAAAAGTTGACATACAAGTAAAACAAGGCTATAATTAATTTTGTCAACTTAATCTATAAAAGTAGAAAAAGTTGGAGTTTATTAACTTAAGGACCCCGTTAGGGGCAAAGGACAAGAGTGGACGATAAGAACAAACTCTACGTGGGCAACTTGCCTTACACCATGAACGACGAATCCCTTGGTCAGCTATTTGCTGATTTTGGTGAAGTTGTTGAGGCTAAGGTAATTGCAGACAAGTTTTCTGGCCGTTCTAAAGGTTTCGGCTTCGTTACTATGGGTGACGAAGATTCTGCTAAAAAAGCAATCGAAGCTATGAATGGTAAAGACGCAGGCGGCAGAAGCCTCGTAGTAAACGTTTCCAGACCTAAAGAAAAACGATAGAAATCAACGCTTATTAAATAGGTAAAGATCTCGCTATCAAAAAAATAACGCCTCGAAAGGGGCGTTATTTATATTTAAAAGTAATCTCTTTTACAGTATAATATAGTCATAAAATAAGGAAATAATGTTCGAGATATTAAAAAATATGTTTCGCCGCAAAACTAGAACTATATTAACCATTTCCGGCATAACTATTGGTATATTTGCTTTCGTGGTAATGGGTTCAATGGCAGAAAAAATAAACGTATTGGTTAGCGGTGGCAGTAAATATTATCAAGATAAGGTGATTGTAAGCGATAAATCTGGTAGCACTTTTATGACTTCACCCCTTTCGATTGATAAAGCGAAAGATATTGAAAAAGTTGAAGGCGTCCAGGCTGTTCAATCTGATGTAACAGTCTTGATGGATAGTGCCGACAGTATTAGCTTGGGGATCCCGCCTATGATTATTGGGAGTGATGATAAGGGTAGCTCATATGAGAGTTTTAAATTAGATATAGCAAAGGGAGAAAAAATAACCCCTACTGATTTTGGGAAAGTGATGGTAGGTTCTGATTTGGTCAAAAAATTGAATGCTGAAGTTGGGAATAATATTAAGATAAAAGGAAAAGAGTTTGAAGTAAAGGGGATCATGGCAAAAACCCTGACAGCTCCCGATAATGAAGTTTATGCGACACTGAAGGATGCTCAAGAGTTATATCATGATACCTTGCCGACGGTTATTCAATCACAAGTAAAACCAGAAGTGTTAGTTACGAACTTTACTGTTTATGCAAAAAGTGGTGTCGACCCAGATGCTTTAGCCTCAAAGATCGACAAAGAAGTGATAAATGTAAAATCTCAGGGTCCAAAAGCCTTTCAGGATCAGATTGCTAGCGCCACCGGCATATTAAACTCAATACTATTTGGAATAGCGGCAATCTCCCTTTTGGTTGGTGGTTTATCTATCATAAATACAATGACCATGTCGATCGCTGAAAGAACGAAAGAAATTGGTATTAAAAAAGCCGTAGGAGCAAAAACTAGAAATATTATGATGGAATATTTGACAGAAGCGGGACTAATCGGTTTATTCGGAGGAGTCGTGGGCTGGGGATTTGGGGCTATAATGGTATCAATCGTAAATAAGGCGATGGAATCAAATGGTAATACCATATTCTTACTAACTAATAGATTGACGTTTTTCGCTATTTTCTTTTCTGTAACACTAGGAGTTCTGGCGGGAATATATCCAGCATACCACGCAGTTAAAATCAACATTGTTAAAGCTTTGAGGGAGGAATAATTATGACAGAGACAATCTTAAAGCTAAATAAAATATCAAAGGTATATATTATTGGGACACGGAAAAATGCAGCCAAAGCTCAGAAGGCAATTCAAAAACTTCACAAACTTTATGAGGATCAATGTGAAAAAGGCGACAAAGCCAGTAGAAAAAAAACCGAGTTGTTATTAACTAAGGCACAAGACCTGTTTTCCAAAGAAAAATATGAGGAGAGTTATAAGCTTGTTACAAACAAAACCCTAAGTCCTAGACCTAAAGATCGGGGAGCAGTCGTTCATGCTTTGGATAGTGTCAATTTGGAGATATACAAAGGTGATTTAGTGGCGATTATGGGGCCATCAGGAAGCGGTAAATCGACCCTGTTAAACATGCTTGGATTATTGGATTCACCAACGGCTGGTTCAATCTATCTTGGTAAATTAAATGTAACAGGTATTAAAAACAAGAAATTGCCAGAGATTAGATCAAACGATTTGGGATTTGTATTTCAATCTTTTAATCTTATACCAAGCTTAACTTCTTTGGAAAATGTTATGTTGCCACTAAAGTATGCAGGAAAACCACCTCAAGCGAGAAAAGAGATGGCAATAAAAGCCTTAGAAGCGGTCGGGCTGGGGGACAGATTAAATCACACCCCAAATGAACTTTCAGGTGGACAAGGACAAAGAGTGGCAATTGCGAGGTCAATTGTAAATAATCCAGCGATTATCTTTGGCGATGAGCTGACGGGTGAATTGGACACCAAAATGACAAAAGAAATTATGGAGTTAATCCAAAAGTTAAATATAAAGGGACAAACGTTCATCATTGTCACACATAATCCTGAAGTTGCTAAAATGTGTAAGAGAACAATTTATATGCTCGATGGCAAGATAGATTTAGATCGTACTAATGGAAAGGAATAAATGACAGAAGAAAAACATTTTTCTGAAGACGAAGCAAAAACAATCGGAGACGCGCTGGGAGTTGATTGGAGTAAGTGGGACATTGAACAATTCAGAGCTGGCATGGACGTTGAATTAGAGCATGGCATAAGTAATTTACACACAAACATAACTGATAACGATCCTATGCTTACGGGGAAAATAGCTTTAGTCCATTTGAATGAATTTTCTGATTATTATACGAGGCTTAGTAAAATGGAAGAAGAGGCAGAAATATTCTGGCAAAATAACTAAATTTATCAACGGATACAAGTCAATCTATTATTAGGTTTCAGATTAATACTCAAAAAAGGCGATAGAACCTATGAGTATCTTAAAGGAAAAACTAAAAAATAAAGAATATTGAGAAAATAAATTAATATGATTCAAGCAATTATTTTTGGTGCAATTAGTGGTTTATCATTACTTTTTGGAGCGTTTATCGGCTTAGAGTTTAACCTAAAACAAAAAACGATTGCGCGCTTTATGGCGTTTGGATCTGGAATTTTGGTTTGTGCTCTAACCTTTGGTTTAATGGAAGAAGCTTTCAACCATGGCGGTTTTGATGCGGTTATTCTTGGCTTTTTATTAGGCGGAACAGTATTTATTGCAGGCGATTATATTATTCATATAAAAGGAGGAAGGAAACATAAAAAGTTTCAAATTATAGAAGCAAAATCTGATTCAAATGGTAAGGTGATTACACTTGGAGCACTCTTGGATGGTATTCCTGAATCGATTGCTCTTGGTATCTCGATATTTAATGGACAAGGACAAGGGATCTTAATGCTAAGTGCAATTGTCCTCTCTAATTTTCCAGAAGGAGTCTCGTCAATTACGGGTCTCAAAAAAGAAGGATTTAAAAGAAAGGGGATACTTCTAATCTGGGGTATTGTGGCAGTCCTTGCAGCTCTCATAACTGTCCTTAGTTTTATTTTTTTGCACGACGTTAATCCCAATACAATTGGTATTTTAGAAGCGTTTGCGGGAGGTGCAATTCTGGCGATGTTGGCTGACAGTATGATACCTGAAGCCTATGAAGAAGGGGGTTTTAGTATTGCATTTTTAACCCTACTTGGTTTTTTGGTCGCATTTATTATTTCAAAATATTAAGAAAGCAGAAAGGGATTGTAATTGAAAAAAATATTAATATATACGGACGGAGGGGCTAGGGGCAATCCAGGACCAGCGGGGATCGGAGTCGCCTTTGTTAGTCCAACCAATGAAATTATTTCAACCTATAAAGAGTATATTGGAGAAGCAACAAACAACACCGCCGAATACAAAGCCTTAATCTTGGCATTAGAAAAAATTCAAGACTTCAAAGTGGATGAGATTGAGTGTCGCCTCGATAGTGAGCTCGTAGTAAAGCAATTAAAAGGTGAGTATAAGGTAAAAGATCAAAATTTAAAAGAGTTATTCAACCGAGTTAAGGAATTAATTTTTTTTAAACAAATTTCTTTCATTCATATAAAAAGAGAAAAGAACAAAATAGCAGATAAACTCGTAAATGAGGCAATAGACGAGGCTGGTTTCTAGAACTTGATTAAAAACGTTATTGATGATATAATATAAAGCGCTTAGTTAATTGAGTAATCGCTCTGAAGTGATTCAGAGAGGAAAGTCCGGGCACCATAAGATTAGGATAGTCATTAACGATGACCGGT
>CAZQGP010000073.1:0-2668 GCA_964593075.1 uncultured Candidatus Saccharibacteria bacterium | reverse complement strand
GATAACACAAAAAGAATTTGAGATGGCAAAAAAGAAGCTATTAAAATAGAGATCACTGTTTAGTAAAGCTCACTCACATAATTCAAACACAAGAAACGTTACATATTATAATAGTATGGCCTAATGATTCAACATGGCTGGCCATCGTAGAAGACGTTAGAACCCATCTTGCATTAAATTAGATTGAGCTATTAATCCACTTTTTTGGCTAGTTGCGGGGAGTTTGGTGAAAAGATTTTAGAATAGGGTGAGACGTAATAAATATAGAGTGTTTATATTGCTGTTGGGTCAAAGGGTTTTACGCCAGTGAAAAGCTCAACGTCCCCAGTTGAGAAGTCAGTGATTTCTTGCTCATAAACGGCTCTTCTGCTTGATTCTATGTCTCTGCAATATTCAGGTAGCTCTGCAAAACCTCCATAAAATGCCCTGTCGCTTCCTGATAGTTTTGCCCACATGTTATCGCCATAGCTGTAATGCCACCATTCGTCGCCGTAGTTTTCAAAGCCAGCTTTCGTCATAACCCGATATAGGAACCTTCTATTTCGAAGCACCTCTTGCTCTTCAGGCGTTAACTCTCTTTTTAAGGCCTCTTTCTCGTAGAATGTTGTCCCCGCAGCATCAGTGAATTCATCAAATCTCGTGCCCATATTTAGAGGTTTTGAATTTTGTTTAAACAATTTTGCCTTATCCCTTGCGTAACGATATTCGCGAAGCCAGTGTTTTCTCACGATATCTTTTTTGTCAGCAGACCATTCTTGTTTTTCAATCCAGTCAAAAACAATTTGCATTTGACCTTGTTCTTCGTCAGAGACTGGATAATCAAGGCCTCCGCCCATTTTTTTCATTTTAAGTACCTGCAGCGCTGACTCACCTTCTTGGCTCATTCTAATCAGGGTCAAGTCCACTACTGCCCCCGTGCTGTGTGGTGACGGATGTTTAGTTCCTGTTTTTTCATTTGGTGCTGGGATAGAAACAAATTTTTGTGTTTCTATCTCAAGTTGTTCGGCATCCCATTCTGGATGCTCTTCTCGGAACTTCTCTTTCTGGGCATCATATAGTGCCTGTTGAACGTCCAGTGGTCTAAAATTATCATAGAAACCGAAGTAATAGCCTTTCGGAAGAGACCTTTGGGCTACTTTAATTCGTTCTAAAACACCTTCTCTAACGAAATGAGTAATCAAGCTAGCCTCACGATTGACGGGTTGACCCAGAAAGTTAATCTCCTCAGATCTCTTGCCTCTTTCACCAAAATATACAGCGCTTGTATCACAATCGTCAAACTCAGAAAAAGCCCCTACGGGTACAAGTCTTTCGCTAAACCTTGTATCTCCCTCATCTACGGGTACTTCTTTCCACCCTGCGACTGACTTTTCTGGTATTGGAGGCAACTCATTAGAAAGTTCTATTACTTCACTATTATTTGCCATAACCTCTGTATGCATCATGCCCATAATAATTCCTCTCGATTATCTTAAACATATTTTACATAATATTAAATTTAATTCTAACCTAAAAGTTTAAAGAGCGATAGATTTTAAGAAAAATAGGCACATAAAAAAGGCCCTATTAAGCCTATCCTCACGAATCTGGTTGGCCATCGTAGAAGACGTTAGAACCTGTATTATTCTTAGAAGGGAGGAATTCTTAATCCTCTCTTATTAGTAATCCTTGTCAATTGGAACGATCTACTGTAGATAACCCAAGAACATCAGGATAATTCAAATTCGGCAACAATCGGAAAATGGTCTGTAAGAGTATCTATTAACACTGTTGACTTTATGAACTTTAGCCCTCGATAGACTACATGATCATAATGTTTACCAGTTGCTCTTGTAGGTGTTGTTTGTAGGATTTCTTTTGTGCCTTTTGAGAAAATATTAGGAATAAACGGTTTTAAACTTTCGTTATCAAAATTAAAATCACCTTGCAATAAGAGCCTTTTTGAATCTGTTGATATTTTCGAACTTATATCGTCTCTATATTCACGAGCCTCTTTGCCAAGCGGATCAATACTGGTCCTTCCAAAAGGCAAGAGATGAAGAGTTTCCAAATGAAGATTATCCCCGTCTATATCTGCATAAGTACTGGTAACCCCTTTGTCATGACAAGGATATTCTTTTCCATTTATAAGAACCTTGTATCCTGGGTTAATAAACTTTTGATATTTATGATTTGATAAAGGATATCTACTAATAATGCTTTGTGATAACTTTGCTTTTTCGTTTAAATGAGAATTATCGTATGAATCTAAGGCATAAAAAGACATACCTAATCCCTTAGAAATGTCTTTCGTCTGGCTAGTGGTTTTACTTTCATGTGTTTCTTGGAGGGTAACGATATCGGGATTGATTTCTTTAAGTACATTGATAATATATTTCAAACCATCTACATCGTATGAAATATCCGATAACTTATTACTGTGTTTATCACGAATCAGACCACCACCTATATTCCATTGCAATGTCTTTATTATCATTTAGATAGTATAACTCACTTTGATTTCATTTCCCAAGATAATTGTTTATATGCCCTTGCTAAGCCTTTCCTCACGAATTTGGTTGGCCATCGTAGAAGACGTTAGAACCTATTATCTTTTTGGCTTAGCTACCTTACCTTCTTGATTCAAATATACCCCTAAGATCTCTTAAGGCTTGCATTGCCCTTTCAG
>CAZQGP010000072.1:0-3933 GCA_964593075.1 uncultured Candidatus Saccharibacteria bacterium | reverse complement strand
TAATTCGGTCATCCCTGCTAAGATGAGCGTATGACATCCTATTTCTCCTTTCTGAATGTTGTGTTACAACTACATTTTACAAGGTATCGGACTAGGATGTCTTTTTTATACGGGTGTCACGGTTCGAAATGGAATTCAGTTAAGTACACTTGACAAATATGAATAATAGTTGCTATAATTTAGTTTATTCGGAGGGGAAATGTATTTTCTAAGAACAGAAAATCCAAATCAAAAAAATATTATAAAAAAATTAATTACCAAGATGCAAGTAATTGCCTGCTTGGTTTTATTTTTGTCACCTGTTGCCACATATGCGCTAAGTCTTGAACAGCAGATCCAGCAAACCCAAGCTGTATTGGGCGATTTAAATTCCCAGAAAAAGACTCTTGGCAACGAAGTTGCGATATTTGATAATCAAATTTATCAAGCTCAACTTCAGATAGATTTAACTCAACAAGAGATTACTTCAACAAACTTACAGATAGAGGAGACTAATCAACAAATAACGAAGGCTGTTGAGGATCTTAAAGATCAGAAAGTAATAATGGGAGAATATCTTCGAACCATGTACGTTGAAGGACAAGTTTCAACCATTGAACTCATAGCGAAATCTAAGAATTTTTCCGAATTTATTGATCGAAGTGAATACTTAGGCACCATGCAACAAAGTGTCCAAGAAACTGCAAATAGAATTTTTTTAATGAAAACTGAGCTTGATAGTAAGAAAAAAGTTTTAGAGGAGAATAAAACGAGAGCTCAACAATTAATCGCTGAGCAAATAAATAGTCGGCAGATTATCGATAATCAGAAATATGCTAAGAGTATCCTCCTACAACAGACAGAGGGTGACGAGAGTAAATATCAAAAAGTTTTAACAAACCTATACGAAGAACGTCGTCTTGCCTCAATTCAGACTGGGCAAACCTCTGGAGGGCAGGGCGGTACTGGGGGATATAATCCAGCAAATTGGAATAATAGAACCATTGACCCTTGGAATTTTTATACCTATCAATGCACTTCATATGCTGCCTGGTATAGCGCTAGCCATGGTGGCCCCGTACCTGCTTCTGTTTTGCAGGATTGGGGATCGGGACATATCGCGAATGGAGGTAACTGGGCGTCTCTCGCTCGTGATCATTCTATTTCAGTTGATAACAACCCAACGGTCGGAAGTATAGCAGTTTGGCCCATTGGTTCTTTAAGAAGTGCTCACTACTCCGATGGCTATGGCCATGTAGCTATAGTTACTGGCGTTTCGGGCAGCAATATTTCGGTCTCTGAATATAATTTTTTGAATCCTGAGGCATATGGTACAAGAGGAAATGTCCCAATTAGCTGGGTAAATTCATACACAGGCAATGCATATACTCTCTCTTTTATTCACTAAGTTATCGGGTGTATGATTTTTCAGAAATATTCGTTATTTAGGTTTAGTTCACACTATGTATAACAAGTTGATTATGTTAGTATTTAAATAGATGAAGTTGGCTAAAAGAAATATTAGTTTAAATAGTATCAAGCTTATATTAATACCATTAATTGGTATTTTGTTGTTTGGTAATACTGCTTTTAGTGAATCAAGTTTTGAACTTCGGCAAAAGATAAACGACCTTACTAGTCAACGAGTAACACTAGAAGGAGAGGTAGCTAATTATAACAATCAAATTGCTGCGATAGAGGCACAGATTGCTCAAACCGATATTCAATTAACTAATCTTAATGTTAAGATTGCCAAAGCGAACGCAGAGCTTATAGAACAGAAAGATTTGCTAAAAGAATATCTTCGTACTATGTATGTTGACGGCCAAGTTTCAACAGTAGAACTAATTGCTAAATCAAAAAGTTTTTCTGAATTTATAGACCAGAGCGAATATATGGGAACGATACAGCAGGACGTCCAAGAGACTGCAAACTTGATTTCAGACCTAAAAGACAATCTCGTGCAAGAAGAACTAAAAGCTACTGCCTTACAAGAACAACAAAAGACCATGCAAACCGCTTTGATTCAACAAAAAGCCCAGAAAGACGCATACCTCGCACAAGTTACAACTGAAGAAGAGGCTGCCAAGAAAAAACTAAGTGACATGCTTAGCAAGGGGACAATTACCTGCAACGGCAGCAGCCCAGTTATCAAAGCGAAAACGCCAATTTTTAAATTCCCACTCAATTGTGGCTATATTTCACAAGGCTGGGGAAATACCGCCTATGCAACAATAGATCTAGCATACGGAGGCAAGATTCATAACGGTGTAGACGTTGCAGTCGGAGCTAATACTGGTATACGGGCTATAGGTCCGGGGACGGTGTACGCAATAGGCAGTGATGATGGTAAAAGTGGTTGGGGGAATTGGGCAATTATTAAACACCGGGTCGAAACAACTAATTATTATTCTTTATATGCCCACATGATAGCGCCCACAACTTTAGTTAAAGGTGATGCGGTTACTGCCGATAGTGTTGTAGGTGGAGTCGGCGGAAGCGGCGGTTGGCCCGTACATCTGCATTTTAGCTTATACTCTGGAAACAATCCTCCATCTTACGGAATTGGCGGCCCAGAATATCCTGGGAGCACCTTAGATCCACTTAGTTATATGGATATTACGGTTTCAACTGGTGGAACAGATTGGGATCCAGCAAACACTCATTAAAATTGACTATCTTTTGAATTTTGTTAAAATATTAAGTGTCCCAAAAGGGCGCTTTTATTTTATAGGAAATATTATGGTAAATTCTTTGGATAATAAAAAGAAATCAAAAAACACTAAGATACTAGTCGGTGCAATTATTTTTTTAGCCTTTCTTTTTGGTTGGGCTTTCGGTCACCTTGATGCTCAAAGTCAGATTAAAGGCTACGTACCTGGTATATCTACCGACACTAATCGACCTGATTTTGGTTTGTTTTGGAGTGCCTGGGATAAAATTACCCAAAATTATGATGGCACATTAGATTATAATAAGCTGATATACGGGGCAATTGATGGCATGGTCAAGGCAGCAGGAGATCCATATACTATGTTTTTAACACCAGACCAATCAAAAAAATTTGACGAAGATCTTGAGGGGACTATCTCTGGTATTGGAGCAGAAGTTGGGGTAAAAAATGATCGAATAATAATTATCGCTCCAATTGATGGCTCCCCCGCCCAAAAGGCCGGCTTAAAACCTCAAGATGTAATACTCAAAATAGACGATAGCGATACAAAAGGTATGGACATCAACACTGCTGTTTCAAAAATACGCGGAGAGATTGGCACTAAAGTTAAGCTCACAATATTAAGAAGCGACAAAGAATCAGTCTACGAGATTACGAGAGAGAAGATTGATATTAAAAGTGTGAAGTGGGATGTCAAAGCAAATAACATAGGCTATATCGAAATTTCTCGATTCGACAGTAATACTGCATCTTTAATGAACGATGCAATTAATGACTTAAATGGTAAAAATGTTAGAGGGATTGTAATAGACCTTCGCAATAATCCTGGTGGATATTTAGATGCAGCCGTTGACGTTTCAAGTGATTTCCTTAAAAAAGGATCCGTAATCGTGACCGAAAAAAAGACAACAGGCACCGACAAATCACGGACTTATAAGTCTGATGGTAAAGGGCTCAGTACAGACAACAACGTACCAATCGTCATTTTAGTTAATGAAGGGTCGGCCTCAGCTTCTGAAATCGTAGCCGGCGCTCTTAAAGATAACAACAGGGCCACCCTATTAGGAGAGAAAACTTTTGGCAAGGGATCGGTCCAATCAGTAGAGAACCTCGGACAGGGCACCTCCTTGCATATTACCGTGGCTCATTGGTATACTCCAAGCGGCAAGAATATTGGAAAAGAGGGAATAACTCCAGATATCACTGTTGCTTTGACAGATGCAGATTATACTGCAGGAAATGATCCACAATTAGACAAGGCATTACTTGAGATAGAAAGC
>CAZQGP010000071.1:0-7630 GCA_964593075.1 uncultured Candidatus Saccharibacteria bacterium | reverse complement strand
GGCTGGGAAAATGGTGGAGGTCGAATCAATTATTGAGCTTGGAGAGAAAAAATTACATAAAATTGAAGTCAGGTTTGCTGGGAAATTCGATAAAAATGAATTTAATATTAACGGAGTTGAGAGGATAGAAGAAGTGGCGGAAGGGCTAATGATCACGGTAAGTGGTAAAATCGATCCAGTTGTAAAAAAATTAGCCAAATATCATATTTTGGATCTGGAAGTTACTCATGGATCTTTGGAGGATGTGTTTTTGAAATTCTATGAAAAGGATGAGAAATGATAAGTTTAATAAAAAGAGCCATTCTTGATCGAAAGTACCAAATACTTATTTATTCAGTTGCTTCGGTTGGATTTTTAGAAATGTACATTGCACTCTTTCCGTCTATCCAAAAACAAGCACAACAAATGTCCAAACTTTTAGACACTTATCCGGAAAGTTTTTGGAAAGCATTCAATATTGATAAGGCTACATTAACTTTTGATAAACTAGGACCATTTTTAGGAATGGAACAGTTTAACTTTGTTTGGCCAATTTTGGCGATTGTTCTGATGATTAGTTTTGCAAATTATTCATTAGCGAATGAAGTAGAGAAGGGCACGATAGAGTTTCTTTTGTCGCAACCCATATCACGCTTAAAAATGTTTTTCAGTCGATATATCTCTGGCATAATTAATTTGTTGGTATTCTCAGTATTATCAATTCTAACAATTATTCCTTTGGCAGCATTCCATGGTATTAAAATTGAAACAAATGGAGTCTTGGCATTATTTTTACTTTCATTCTTTTTTGTCTTGGCAGTTTATGGAATCGCGATATTGGCATCGGCTTATTTTTCGGAGAAGGGGAAAGCGTCATCTCTTACGGCGGGGATATTAATTCTAATGTTTGTAGTAAATATCGTGGCTGGTTTGAAAGAAAATTTGAATGATTTAAAATATTTTTCTTTTTTTTATTATTACAACCCAACTTTAGCTATGGATAAAGGCCAATTCATCTCAGGCGCGATCATCGTCTTTACTGGAGTGGCTTTGATTACAACTTTATTAGCAGCTCTGTGGTTTAATAAACGCGACATAACCGTCTAATATAAGAAATTGAAATTATCCTTATTTTGTGCTAGAATTTGCCTTGTAACTAAGGAGTTTTGTCATGGATGAACATCTCGGTATGTCGGAAAAAGATATAATCGAATTTCGAAAGAAAAAATTATTAAAAATCAAAGAAAAAAAACTCAACCCCTACCCATCTAAGAGCCATAAAGACCACACTTGTGAAGAAATTTTACTTGAGCAAAAATCGTTGCTTATTAATGAGAAGAAAGTCACAGTCGCGGGACGTATCATGGCAATGAGAGGTCATGGTAAGCTAGTTTTTGCAGACGTGATGGACCAAAGTGGAAAGATACAGATTGCGCTAAAAGAAGATATTTTAGATAAAAATTTTGATTTAGTTGAGTTAATCGATGCTGGTGATTTTGTCGAAGTAACTGGGCCATTATTTGTAACGAAGATGGGCGAGACAACAGTTAAAGTTGAAAAGCTAAGGGTTTTAACTAAATCACTACGTCCATTACCCGATAAATGGCACGGCATTCAAGATGAAGAAATGCGATATCGCAAACGCTATCTTGACATTCTTTTGAACCCTGAATTTCGTGAATTGTTCGTTAAAAAAGCAAAATTTTGGCAGACAATCCGTGATTTTATGCTTGAAAGAGGCTTTTTGGAAGTTGAAACCCCTGTTTTAGAGAATACATGTGGTGGGGCCGATGCCAATCCTTTCGTAACGCATCATGACTATCTCGATATCGATGTTTATCTTCGAATCTCGATGGGGGAGCTTTGGCAAAAAAGATTAATGGTAGCTGGTTTTGATAAAACTTTTGAACTTGGCAGGCAATTTCGTAACGAAGGTGTCTCTAGAGAACATTTGCAGGATTATACTCAAATGGAGTTCTACTGGGGTTATGCTAGCTATGAAGACTCAATGGCTCTAGTTGAGGAAATGTATAAAAAAATTGCAATTAATGTTTTTGGTACTTATCAATTTGAGATGAATGGTCATAAGGTTGATTTTAATAAAAAATGGGAAAAGATCGAATATACCACTGCCATAAACAAAGCCTATAAAATTGATGTTTTAAAGATGAACGAAGAAGATTTGAAGAAGCTATTAAAAGAACGAAAGATAGATTTTCGTCTTTCTGATCGAAAAGGGCGATTGATTGATCTTCTTTGGAAACAAATTCGTCGAGATATCGATGGACCAGCCTTCCTTATAAATCATCCAGTTGAGGTTTCTCCTTTGGCAAAAAGGAAAGAAAACGATCCAAGGCTCACTGAGCGTTATCAAGTGTTGATTGCGGGCTCTGAAAACGGTAATGGCTATTCAGAGCTAAACGATCCGATTGATCAGGCCGAGCGTTTTGCAGAACAGAACAAAATGCGTGAAGAAGGTGATATCGAAGCTCAAATGCATGATCGTGATTTTGTTGAAGCCCTTGAATATGGTATGCCGCCAACAACTGGGTTCGGTGTTTCAGAAAGATTATTTGCTTTTATGGTAGATAAGCCAGTTCGAGAATGTGTTATGTTTCCGCTCTTAAAACCTGAAAAGCCTCAAATTAAAACTAAAAGAGTTAGAAAAAACAAACTTTAATTAGTGTTTTCTAGATTTTTTATTTGATCCAAATATCCGAACTTATTTTCGGGTAGGAGTAGGACCTTTTCTACACTAATCCCATCCAAAAACTCTTGATCGTGTGAAATTATTAGGATTGCACCAGTATATTTTTTAAGAGCCTCCTTGACCTGTGCACGCGAAGCCACATCAAGGTGGTTTGTTGGTTCATCTAGTAATAATAAATTATGTCCTTCAATGACTATTTTAGCTAAGGCTAGCCGGCTTTTTTCACCTTGGCTTAATAATTTTATCTGAATGTGGACGCGATCTTTTGGGAAGAGAAAATGAGCTAAGATAGATCTAACTTGTGATTGGGAGCGATCAGCTGTTTGCATAAGCTCATCTAGTAGAGTATTCTCTTGATTTAATATTTCTTGTTCTTGAGCATAATAACCAATATCAACGTTTTGGCCGATTTCAATTTTACCCGAATCGGGTTGAATAAGGCCTGCAATAATTTTCAATAAAGTAGTTTTGCCCACCCCGTTTGGACCGAGGATGGCAATTCTTTCCCCTCGTGCAATTTGAAGAGAAACTTTCTTGATCACCTGATTGCTACCAAAAGATTTTGAAATCTCGTCGACAATCAATATTTGTCTGGCAGGTTCTTTGTTGACTGGAAAATGAAGGGAAAGTTCTGTCTCCTTTTTATTTATTCTGACCATATCCTTTTTTAATCTGACTAATTTTTTTTCTCGATCATGAACCTGACTAACTTTTCTGCTTCGCCAGCGATCAATAAAAACCTGCAATTTTTTTGCTTCTGCGCTTTGATTTTTATGAAGTTTTTCCCGAGATATTTCTGTTTGAGTTTTTTTTGACAAAAAATCGCTAAAATTCCCTTTATAAGTTATTACTTGACCGTTTCCGTCTAAATAGAGCAAGCGATTGATAATTTCATCTAGAAGACTAGGGGCGTGGGAGATAATGATTAGAGTACCACGATATTCTTTTAGGTATTCTGCGACCCAAAAGATGGTTTTATCGTCCAGATGGTTGGTTGGCTCGTCTAATATCATTTGATCAGGTTTGGAAAACAAGACACGCGCTAAGGCTAATTTAGTTTTTTGACCGCCACTCATTGTCGAAACAATCTGGTCAAGGTCGAGGTTGTTTAATCCGAGGCCGATTAACACATCTAGCATTTCATTCTCTGCTCCATACCCACCTTTCGCCATAAATCTATCAAAATAATCACTATATTTGTGAGCCAGTGTCATGATTTGTCTCTTAGATACACCAGGCTCCTCCATTTTTTGGAGGGTTTCTGATAGGTTTATTGTTAATTCGTCGAGGCCTCTGCCGGAAAGCATAAAGTCAGTCACTGATTTATGGGGTAAAATTCCTAGATCAGCAATTTGTTGAGGCATATAACCGATTTGTTGTTGTTTATTGATATGGCTAACCTTACCTTGCTGAGGAACAATTTGGCCAAGTAGTATCTTTATTAACGTGCTCTTCCCGGTTCCATTTGCTCCGACAAGAGCCACCTTATCCCCTTTGTTAATATTAAAACTGACATCTTCAAAGATGATTCTTGTGCCAATTGAATAGTGGATGTTTTCTGTTTTAATCATAATTTGTGCTTAGATTATAATCCTTGGGTTGACACATGAATAGGGTTGTATTAAGTTAGGGCCAGCCACGAGGTGGTAATGGTGTGTAATGTACCTTGACTTAAGGAAGGTGAGGAGATGCTGTCGAAGGACAAAAAAGCAGTCCTCACACGACTGCGAAATAATTGGTACCGGGTTGAAAAGTGTCCTAGGGTTGTGATTTTTTTGAAGATAAGCTTGAAGATTATTAGCATAATCTTTATTATCTTCGCCTATACAATGCTTACAACTTCGTCTAGTTACCGCGTAACAGAAGGTCAGCTGACCTATCGAATGAGTCCTAGCTGGCATGGTGGGTACGTCGAATTTCCTTTAGGGCCGGCTGGAATGGTTAGCCTTAAAACTCACAAGACACCAGTCAATTTGAGAATGGACCTTGTTCTTTCGAAAAATCTGATACACGATCAGAGCTTGAGTGAAACGTGGGATGAAGGTGTTTCGAAATTCAAGCCAGACGCAATTAGTGCCTTTTATGATTTTCTTTTGTGGCGCTTTGTCTGGATAGTCTTGATTGGTCTTGCGATTGGGGTGGAAGTATCAAATGGGGGTAGGCGCTGGTTTCTAAGATTAATAAGAAATATGGTAATCAGTGCATTAGTTATCGCTATCCTTGCGGCAATCTTTGTTGGGAGCACCTACAAGACTCTTGATCTAAGACCAGAGGCTAAATACACTGGCATGGTCGCTGATCTTCCCAAGGTAATCAATTTAATAAAGAAAATGGGTAGTGACTACAAAATTGGGAAAAATGTTTTTCAGAACTTTATCGATGGAATGACCTATGTGTCATATCAAGTGGATCAGCCACAGTATACGGGCATAAGCGATTCAAGAACGCGAATCTTGGTTGTCAGCGATGTCCATGATAATTACGTTGGAATGAAGCTGGCAAACAATTTATTGAGTGGGAAAGCGCCAGAAAAATTCGATGCGGCAATCTTAACCGGGGATATAACCAACTTTGGAACAGATCTAGAGGCGAGCACTTTCATTAATCAAATAAAACCAAAGATGCCAGTCTACATGGTTGGTGGTAATCACGAAAATAGCGAAGCCATGAAAACTTTCCAAAAAATGGGTTATATAGTATTGGCAGGAGTGCCAGTTAATGTGGGAAATCTCTCCATTCTTGGATACAGTGATCCGCTGGCAATGAGCTATCTAATCGATTCAGACTCACAAAAGATCAAGGCGCTTTCTGGTGATATGGCAAGTTGGTGGCAGAACTATAAAATTCAACCCCAAGTTGTGGTAGTACACGACATAAGACAAGCCGAAGGAATCATCGAAAAAGCAAAAAAAGAGAAAATAAGCTTGACTGTGGTCTTCGGTCACGATCACCTGACTAGCATCAAAAAAGACGGAACCGTCAATCTAGTTGGATGCGGAACCGCCGGGGCATCAGGTTTCGACGAGATTGGGAGAAATCCGGATAGCCCATATACCTTCCAGGTTCTAGACTTTTCACAAGGGACCAATCCGAAATTGCTTATGGTTACGACGTTAAGTTATGAAGGACAGTCTGGAAAATTAACAGCAACATACACACCTATAAATTAGGGGAGCGTAAAAACTCCCCCTTAACTTATTATTAGCCTTTATTAATATATGTTACTTTCATTTAAATAAACAACCAGACAAGAGATTGGTTCTAGAGTTTATTAATATTCAAAAATAGCCGGAATTGATTTTGTCGTTGAGATATTAGAAATGCACCCTAAATTAGCATTTTTCTAATCTTACTCTTCAATTCGTTGTCAATGTCACCTAAAAAGGCAAATTTGATTCTTTTTTTGTCTAACAATTGATGGGAGAGTTCATATAAGTGATTCTTGGTAACTTTTTCCATAAGGATATTTCTTCTATCGGGAGTAATAATTTTTTGATTCCAAAGTGCTTGCATGACAATAGTATTAGAATACCATTCTGGTTTTTCTTCCATAAATACATTGTTAGACATATAACTATTTTTTGCTTTTTCAAAATAAAGGTCTGAGATATTGCTGTTTACTGCCCCTAAAGCTTCATAGACGCCTGAAATAACTTTTAATATATTTTCTTTCTTAGTCGCGATATCTGAAATAATTGCCCCTTCATTAAAGAATAATCTAGAACTTAGGTTGGTAGTGTAGGCTAAACCATATTTTTCTCTAACTATATCGTCTAAGATGCTGCCAAAAACACGCGAAAGGAGAATTAGTTCTAACTCTTTAGGGTTGTTGTAACCAAATGTTTCAAAAGAAAAACCAATGTGACATTGAGATATTTTGCGGTTTTCAAAAATTACATCACGTTGTGACTTAGTGAGGTTTTCTTTTTTCTCAAGTTCGTCTCCAATACGAATTTTATTAAAATATCTTTTAATTGTAGGTAATATATCCTTTTCTGAGAGAGAGGTGCAAATAGATAAAATCATATTTTTAGAAGTATAGAATTGATTATATCTTTCCTGCAGGTCTTTTTGATTAAATCTTTGGATATTTTCGATTGTACCTAGATTATGTCGACCTAAATTATGATCGTCAAAAACCAATGAAGTCAAAAGCCAGTTTTGCATATATCCTTCAGGTTGATCTATGCTTCTTCCAATTTCTTCAGAAATAATCTGTCTTTCTTTTTCAATGTCTTCATTATTGATAAGGGCATTTTGGCTTATTTCAAACAAGTATTCACAGCCTTTCTCGAAATATTTATCCATTAAACGAATTGGATAATAAACAGACTCAGGGCTGGTGTAGGCGTTTCTAAAACCACCAATTTTTTTTATTTCATCTCTTAAAGCTACAGGGGTCGGATAGTTCTTTGTGCTATTCATTGTGACGTGTTCAAGAAAATGAGAAATGCCATTTTCTTTCTTGCTTTCAAAGGTTCGACCATTTTTTGTGTACAACTGAAACAAGGTAGATTTCATAAAAGGGAAATTAAAAATAAAAACTCGAAGACCGGTGTCCAGTGTCAGTATTTTGTAATTATTCATTAAGTACTCCTTTTGGCTTATTGTAGCATAAATAAATACAATTTCAGGACAAATATTGTTTTATAAAACTGAACCCGCCTGTTGTTTTATAGCTCGGGGAAGTTTATAATCAGTACAGAATTAAGTATAAAATGGCCCAAAGTAAAAATAAAAGACTAACAAAGATCGTTTTAATAATAACTCTGATTATAATTGGGTGGTTAGTTTTTGAGTTTATTGTTCGAGGATTCGATGTTGTAAGGCAAGAGTATGGCATCAATCCTGCTAGCTTCATAAAAGTTTTGATAGGCTCTGAGATTATTTTTGACTTGGGTATTCTCTTGATCATATTAGGTAGTGGAGCTTTTAAGCTCC
>CAZQGP010000070.1:0-15461 GCA_964593075.1 uncultured Candidatus Saccharibacteria bacterium | reverse complement strand
ACTATATCTCCAATGAATAATATTTTCATATTTGCTGTTTACCTAAAAACTTACCGGTTGTCGTCACTGCAATATTATTTTGCGTAGTCAATAGCTCTTGTTTCTCTTATCACATTTACTTTTATCTGTCCTGGATACTTAAGGTCGTCTTCTATCTTTTTTGCAATCTCACGAGATAGTTTTACCGCCTTTAAGTCGTCAATCTGTTCGGGACGAACAAGTATGCGCACTTCTCGCCCAGCAGATATGGCAAAAGATTTCTCAACTCCATCAAAAGAGTTTGCAATATTTTCTAGCTCGCTCAATCGTTTAATGTAATTTTCAAGTGAATCTCTCCTTGCTCCAGGTCTTGAAGCAGAAATTGCATCTGAGACCTGAACAATTATTGCTTCTATAGATTGGAATGGAACATCTTCATGGTGAGCTTCAACGGCATGAGTTACCTCATCACTAATTCCATATTTTTTACAAATATCTCTTGAGATAACGGCATGTGATCCTTCTATTTCCTGATCTACTGCTTTCCCAATGTCATGTAACAAGCCAGCCTTTTTCGCAATAACAACGTCTGCCCCAAGTTCTGTCGCTAAAGCTCCTGCCAAAAGAGAGGTCTCAACTGAATGTTTTAACACATTTTGAGCATATGACGTTCTAAATTTTAAGCGGCCAAGTAGTTTGACCATTTCTGGAGGTAGCCCAGCAACGCCGGCTTCGTAAACTGCTTTTTCTCCAGCTTCCTTAATACTTTTGTCCATCTCTTCTTGGGCTTTTTCAACCGCCTCTTCTACTCTTGCTGGATGGATACGTCCATCTTTAATCAATTTTTCTAAAGCAATTTTGGCTATATGCCGTCTCACTGGATCAAACCCAGAGATAACAATCGTTTCTGGAGTATCATCAACGATGATATCACAGCCGGTTGCTTTTTCAATCGCTTGGATGTTTCTTCCTTCGCGACCGATAATTCTTCCCTTTATTTCATCATTTGGCAGGCTAATCGCCGTAACGGTTGATTCGGTGGTTTGATCGGTAGCTACTCGTTGCATCGCTACAGAGATGATCTCTCGCGCTTTTACGTCGGCCTGGTCCTTTGTTTCCTCTTCAACTTTTTTAATAAAGTTAATAATGTCTTTTTTGTAATCCTTCTCGATCATCCCTAAAAGCTTGTCTTTTGCTTCGTCTTTTGTTAGTTTTGCAATTTTCTCTAAAGCTTCCTGCTGCCTAACTCTTATTTCTCTAAGTTCATTTTTTGTTTTTTCTATCTCTCCACGAGATTTTTCTATTTCATCTCTTTTTTTATCTAATTCATCGCTTTTTCTATCGAGAGCTTCTTCTCTTTGCGCGATTCTTTTTTCGGTATTTGAAATCTGTTCACGCCTTTCTCTCTCTTCTTTTTTAACATTTTCCGCTATCTTGACTGCCTCATCCCTTGCCTCCAAGACTATTTCTTTTGCTTTTGTTTCGGCGTTTTCAATTAGTTTTTCAGCCTTAACGTCAGCGTTTTGGGCGTCTTTAGTCATTTGTTTTTTACGATAGACATATCCACCGTAACCGCCTGCGCTAAGGGCCACCAAAGCAATAATAATGCTTAGTGGTTCCATGTTATTCTCCTTTCTAGTGTTTCAGGTTGACCTAGAAAATATTTCCCAGCAAAAACCGTTCAATATTCAATTTTTAAGATTAGTTCTCTATGTCAACGTTTTAATATCTAATAATGTTTACCTTATATATTATAATGCATGTAGGATAAATTAACAAGACTTACGGTTTTTCGATTGGGTTATATTTGGTTCCTTGCCATACTCCGGAAAAACTACTTTTTCAAAAGCTTTTTTTCTACATAGCCTCTGCAATTCTTTCTCCATAAACTCCGGTTTATTTTCAATTTCGTAAAGTCCAACAATCGGAATGTTTAAAGAGTAAGCCATGGTGTTGGCAATACTAATGCCAATCCTCAGTCCAGTAAATGACCCCGGTCCAGTGTTTACCATCACGCCAGTTGTGTCTTTATATGTTTTCCCTGTATTTTTATACAATCCAGCTATTTTATCCATAATTTCTGCTGTCAGATTGTGTCCTGTAGACCATTCATTTTTTTCTAACCATTTTTTATCCCATAGCCCTAAAAAAATATTTTCATTGTGCGCAGTATTAATAACTAATATCATTTTACGTCCTTTATTAGTTTATTATATTCATTGCCAACTGATGATAAGCTGATGTTTCGGATATTATCATCGACATACTCAAAGTCAATTTGTAAAAAGCCTTGAGGTATTGCGTCAGGTACATTTTTTGCCCACTCAATAATTATAATATTTTGTTTATCTTCTGCGATGTCTGCTACGTCGGCTATTATTTCCTTATCAAATTGTCCTAAGCGATAAAAATCGAAGTGGTGCAAAAATAAGCCTTTTGTTGATTTATAAATCCTTTCAATCACAAAAGTCGGGCTCGTAATCTCTTCAGTGATACCTAACCCCCTTGCCACTCCCTTTGTAAAATGAGTCTTCCCGCCACCTAAGTCCCCAATTAGCACAATAAATTCTCCACCAGCTAATTTCTCCCCTATTTTTTGGCCAAGTTCTATCGTTTCTTCGACTGAATTACTTATTAACTTCACTTAATATCCTTTTTCTCAGATAGTATAGCCTAAATTAGCTACAAAAGCCAAAATCAACGTAAAAATTTAGTACTACCAAATATACCTATTGTTAATTATCGCTTACGATCTTGCTTAATAGATAAGCATGCCATCGCCGTAAGAATAAAAATGATAGTTGTTTTGAATCGCATGATTATAGGCCCGTAATATCTCTTTTTTGCCGGCATAGGCTGAAACTAACAAGAGGAGCGACGATTTTGGAAGATGAAAATTTGTAATTATCCCGTCTATAAACTTAAATTTATAGCCTGGGTAGATATATATATTCGTTTCACCTGAACCAGATTTTAACTCCCCTCCATCTGTCATACTTTCCAAAACTCTAACTGATGTCGTACCCACAGCGATAACCCTTCTGCCTTCTTTTTTGGCTTTATTTAATCTTTCAGCCGTTTCGCCGTTTAGCTCAAAGTTTTCGCTATGAATATTAAAATCTTCAATTTGTTCTGTGTTAACGGGCTGGAATGTTCCGGAAGAAACATGTAAAGTTACTTTTTCAAACTGTATACCAATTGTACTCAATTTATTTAATAATACTTTATCAAAATGCAGGCCGGCCGTAGGGGCAGCCACTGAGCCATTTTTTTTTGCAAAAATTGTCTGGTAGTTATCGATGTCTTCCAATCCATATTCTTCTCTCTTCAAGTCTTTTCTGGCCTTTAGGATATACGGGGGGATAGGCGTTTGTCCAATCTTAGCTATTTCAGAGTAAAATTCTTCATCTTTCAAATTAAATTCGAAAACAAATATTTCATTATCTCTTTTTGTCAATTTACCTTTTAAGCGTGTGCTAAAAATAAATACTGAATTTATTTTGGCTTTCTTCCCAGGTTTAAGCCAACTTTCCCACTCATAATTACCTATCTTTTTAACCAAAAATACTTCAAATTTTCGACCACTTGATATCCCAGTTAACCTTGCGGGAATAACCTTTGTATCATTAAAAACCAGGACATCTCCGGATTTAAGCCTACGCCCTAAATTAAAAAAAAAGTCATCTTTTATTATGCCATCTTTTTTATTTAGAACTAACAATTTTGCTTCACTCCGATTGTGGCTCGGTTCGATAGCAATTAATTCATTTGGTAATATGTAATCAAATTCACTTATATTCATCTTTTTGGTATAATTGATTTATCCAATTATATAGGATCCTGGAGGGAAATGAAACTTAAGTCGGACGAGCTCCGTGAATTGTTGGTTTCGCACAATGTAATTACAAAAGAAAGATTTGACGAAGTTGCAAAGCTTGCCTTGCAAAATAAAGAACCCGTCTTAAATGTTTTATTTTCTAAAAAAATTATCAACGAACGTGACTTCGCAAAATTATATGCGAGTTCGATAAATATTGATTTTGTTGACATCTCTAAAGAAGTTTTATCGCGAGATATTTTAAATAAACTACCCGAAAGAGTCGCTCGTCGCTATATGGCTATTGTTTTTGGCAGTGACGAAAATTCCTTAAAAGTCGCTATGGTTAATCCTGAAGATGTAGAATCTGTCCAATTTATTGAAAAGCAACTTGGTTATAGCATCAAACTATATTTAGCCACTGCAAGCGAAATCAGTAATGCCTTAGAATTATATAAAGAGGGACTAACGACTGAGATTTCTAAAGCCATTAAAGAAACTGAAGACGAAATCAACATCGATAAAGAAGAATTAGACAAAGATACATCGTCAGGGAATGTTGAATCAATTATTTCTGAAGCCCCAATCGCACGAGCCGTTAATATACTAATTGAATATGCTGTTAAATCTCGTGCAAGCGATATCCACATAGAACCGCGGGAGAGCTTTGTTCAAATCCGTTACCGGGTAGACGGCGTTTTAAAAGATACCATGACCTTACCAAAAAGCTTAATCTCTTCAATTATTTCTCGTATAAAAATTCTTTCTAATATGAGAATTGATGAGCACAGAATACCTCAAGACGGCAGAATAAAAGTAAAAGTTGCTGGTCAATCACTTTCAATTCGGGTCTCTTCGTTGCCAGTTATGGATGGGGAAAAAATTGTAATGAGGCTCTTAGACGAATCAACGAGAGCCCTAACTTTAGACGAACTGGGGTTCAAGGGGCAAGCACTAATTACTATCGAAAGAGCACTCGACAAGCCCCACGGTATGCTACTTGTCACGGGTCCGACTGGTTCAGGCAAATCTACTACTCTCTATAGTGTTGTTTCAATGATGAATAATATGGGAGTTAATATTTCAACAATTGAAGATCCAGTTGAATACCGAATTCAAGGCGTGAACCAAACACAAGTAAATGCCAAGGTGGGCATGACATTTGCTTCAGGATTGAGGGCTCTTTTGCGACAAGACCCCAACATTATTATGGTTGGAGAAATCCGTGACGCTGAGACTGCAGAGATCGCTGTTCACTCGGCCTTAACCGGGCATACGGTTTTATCAACGTTACATACAAATAATGCCGCTGGATGCTTACCTCGCTTGCTTGATATGGGAGTTGAACCCTTTTTAATTGCTTCAACCGTTAATGCAGTTATCGGCCAGAGGTTGGTCCGTAAAATTTGCCCTTATTGCGTCGAGGCCTATGTTCCAGAATCTGGCGTCATTGAAAACATTATTGATAATTTTAGCTTAAGAAAAGAGTTTCTTAATAGCAACCAGGAACATCCTAATAAGAAAATCGCCGAAAAGAGCTTATTAAAAAACGATTTAGGAGGAGAAAGAAAAATACCGGCACCCGATAATTTTGAAGCTGAAAAAAAATCTATTTTAGAAGAGTTGGCTAAAGACCCAACCATGGTTAATAGGAGCGTTAAAGAAGCCGAGGAGGTCGCTCTTAGAAACCACATTTTTTTAACCGACAATGAAATAACCAAAACTCCAACCAAAGAACAAGCCAAAAACCAAAATCTATTTTTAACTTTATATCGAGGCAAAGGTTGCAATAAATGTGACAATAGCGGGTACCTAGGTCGACTTGGTATTTATGAGATTATTGAAGTTAACGACGATATTGGTAAATTGATTATTAATCACGCTTCAACTTCTGAAATTCAGCACATTGCTATAAAAAACGGAATGATTACGATGCAACAAGACGGTTTTCTAAAATCTTTAGAAGGCCTAACCACGGTTGAAGAAGTCTTAAGAGTTACAAGGGAGTAATATGCCTACGTTTGAATACACTATTCATGATAAAAACGATAAAATCACCTCCGGAAGAATTGAAGGAGATACAAGAGAAAACATTGCTCAAACTTTGATAAATCAAGGAATGACCCCAGTGATTATTAATCAAATCAGTAAAGATAACTTATTTGATAAATTCAAGAAGTTTGGAATTGTACCAGCGGGTGAAAAAGTTCTATTTGCTGAGGAATTAGCCACCTTAATTAATGCAGGAGTTCCTATAGCTCAAGCACTTGGAATATTAGAAAAACAAACCTCAAATAAAAAACTAAAGAGAGTTTTAACTATCTTGGCTAACGATGTCGAGGGTGGTTTGTCTCTATCCACGGCCATGGAAAAACACCCCGAGGTTTTCACTCCAGTTTTCATCAACATGACAAGGGCAGGAGAGGTGGGGGGAACAATGGATGAGGCCCTTAATAAGTTAGCGGAGCAATTAGCCAAAGATCATGAATTAGTTGCCAAAATTCGTGGCGCCATGATCTATCCTGTAGTCATTTTGGTCGCCATGACTGGAGCGATGATATATATGATGCTAACTATTGTTCCTCAGTTAGAAAAAATGTTTGAAGATTTGGGTGGGAAATTACCCTTAACAACACGCTCATTAATCTGGCTATCGAACGCCTTTAGCAAATACCTTATTATTACTATTCTTGTAATCGCTGCTGCTATATTTGCCTTCCGTTGGGCAAAAAAGAATGTTTTTGTTTTTCATTTGTTTATTCATAAATCTATGTTAAAGTTTCCTGTTTTTGGCAAGTTAATAAAAAAAGTTAATATTGCTCGTTTTGCTCGAACATTGGGTTCGTTGTTATCAAGTGGCGTAAACGTCCAAGATGCATTAAATATAGTTGCCGATTCTACGATCAATCTTGTTTTCAAAGAAGCAATCGAAAAAACAGCCCAAAAAGTTCAAAACGGTCAAACAATTGCCGAAAACTTAAAAAATTACCCTGTCTTCCCGGTTCTCGTACCACAGATGATCGCAGTTGGTGAAGAAACTGGATCCCTAGATACCATTCTAGAAAAAATTGCGACTTTTTATGATCGTGAAGTCGACAATATTACAAAGAATTTAACCGTTTTATTAGAACCAATGATCATGGTATTCATAGGTATTTTGGTTGGTTATTTAATCATCTCTATCATCACCCCAATTTACACTATGACCAACATGTTTTAATTATTCTTTTACTTGTTTGATATTATTAAGTATAATCAGTTTAGTAAACAAAAATAGAAAGGAGGTGAAAAATGTTAAAAGGTAAAAAAGGTTTTACTTTGATAGAGCTTTTGATTGTAATTGTCATTATCGGAATTTTAGCCGGTATTGTCGTGGGTGTAGTTGGTACTAGCTCAAGGAAGAAAGCGAACGATGCTAAGAAAAAATCGACTGTTCACGAAATACAAAATGCTTTAGAGCAGTACTTCGTAGATAACAACGCTTACCCAGCGGCTGTAGCTAATTTAACGACAACTGACCCACCATTGCTTGGAAGTACAGTTGATACTGCTTCTTACACGTACACACCAGCAAATACCAATACCACCTATACTCTAAGCTTTGTGCTAGAGAACCAAGGTGATTCTGGTGATAATGTAACTGGTACGTCTCCAGCTAAGGCATACACCGTTACAAACAAACAATAACTTAATGTGTCTAGACACATATCAAAATAGGCAGTTTAACTGCCTATTTTGTTTATTTCGTTATATAATTAATATAAGTGAAAGCTTGGAGGGATCATTTGTTAAATATTCTTTGTCGAAAAAAAAGATCAGGGTTCAGCTATATTGAACTTTTAGTTTCTTTATCAATAATGGCGATTATCTTTTCAGCCATTTTGCCTCTTATATTTAATAGTATTACTTCTAATCGAGATACTCGATTAAAATTGATTGCTTATGAAGCCGCAAGCAAAGAGATTGAAAATTTACGCGAACAAAAAGTTTCTTCTTTGGTTAGCCCAAGCCATATCCCTTTTAACGTTGTCGATGTTCCGGGCGCAATTGGAGATGTATACATTAACAAAGCCCTTGGAGACGAGAAAATTGCCGCAGTAACGAGCAAGGTAACATGGACATACAGAGGCAAACCACAAATAGTTCAATTAAACACCTATCTATACGGGAGCACGGAATGAAGAAAAGAAGAGGGTTAACACTAATTGAACTTCTGATATCTATTGCTTTAATGGGAACGATTGTTATTGCTATCAGTAGTATGTATATAATTGGTTTTAAAACTTTTAGGGAAGAGCTAGCTCAATCGCAACTTGAATCGAATGCCCAAACGGTACTCGATGAAATTACTAACGACACAAAAAATGCTCAGTCGGTCGAGGAGATTTATGGTTCATACTCTTCAGGCACCAACTCCATAGTTTTAAAAGTCCCGGCTATAAATAGTAATAAGGATATTATCTATTCAGGGAATACCATGCTTTTTGATCGCATTATTTATTACTACGAAAATAATCGAATTCACAAAATTACTCTTGCAGAGGCGACAAGCTCTCGTTACAAAGAGAATAATATTGATAAAATAATTGATAACAAAACATTGCAGCTAACATTTACATATGACCCGAATGAAGCTTCTGCGACCTTAGTAACAATAAATGTATCGTCTCTACAACAAGTAGGCAAAATCAATAGAACGATTTCTTTAATAAGCAAAGCAAGACTTAGGAATCACTTATGAAAAAAGGAAGCACTCTTTTGGCAGTTGTTTTATTGTTATCGGCCCTTCTTTCAATTGGCTTAGCCTTAAGTTCAGCTGTATTATCTACAAATATTAAAATAGTGAAAACTTACAACCGACTTGCGGCCTTATCATATGCAGAAGGTGGTGTGAACAAAGCACTTTGGTCGATTAACAATACTGGAACCTATACAACCGTTCTAGACAGCACCTTGCCCGGAGGCCAATTCGAAGCGAGCGTGACAGATTGTGGTGCAAATTGTAAGCAGATAACGTCAATTGGCTATGTTCCGACAAAGGCAAAACCAATTTCAACGCGGACCGTAAGAATTAAAATAAATGGAGTTGTCTCAACTTCAAATATTTCATTTAAATATGGCATTCAAGTTGATAGTCTCGGGGTTTATATTGATAACAATGCAACGATTAAGGGTAGCGTTTTTTCAAATGGTCCAATTGTAAACGGTTCTAAAAAAACAAATATAACAGGAGCCGCAACAAGTCATGGGGCAAGCTTTCTCACTAGCTCAATTACAGATGGGACCATCAGTGGAGACGCACGAGCCTTTTTTATAATTGACTCAATCGTTAAGGGGACAAAATATCCTTTTGTAAATCCTCCTTATCAAGATATGCCAATCAAGTCGGCTGAATTGAATTCGACGATCGACTCCTGGGAAAGTGCTGCCTTAGCCGGAGGAACACAAGGAACTACAACAATCACTGGCAATAATAATCAACTTGGTCCAAAAAAAATAGATGGTAATTTGACTATAAGTGGTAGCGCCAAACTAAAGGTAACAGGAACCCTCTGGGTAACAGGGAACATTTCTATTATGAACAATGCCCAAGTATATCTTGACTCTTCGTATGGAACTAACAGTGGAGTGATTATCGCAGACCACAAAACAGATAGAAATGAATTTCATTCAGGAAGAATATATGTTAGCCAAAATTCAACAATTAGCGGCATCGACCCTGGCAACCCAAAAACTCCGAGCTATATAATGTTATTTTCGACGCAACAACCACCACCTCCATTTGAAAATTTTTGGAAGCTTTGGCCGGCCGTTACAATAGAGCAAAATTCGATTGGCGGCGTCTACTACGCGCCCTTTGGCTCGATTGAACTTAAGCAAAACGCATTAGCACGTGCCCTTGCTTGTGCTGGTTTATTAGTCCAAGAAAATGGAGTGGTAGATTATGATGGAGGTATGGCAAACAGCAGCCTTGCCAGTGGTCCAGCCGGGACATGGACTATTACTGAGTGGCAAGCCTTAAATTAAAGACACTTAGAGTGGAGTAAAAGGATTTCTGCCGGCTGCTCCATTAATCACAGTTGGAGCTTTTTCCTCTTTCAATTCCTTTATTGTCTTTTCATCTATAATAATATTTAGGCTTTTTAACTGTTCTTCTCCTTTTTTTACTGCTTCTTTGTCTAACCCAGGGTTGATAACAACAAATGACGCATAAGCAACGGCAGAAAATAATAAAATTAAAATTATCCCAATAAAAAGACCCTTATGTTTCTTTATGGTTTCCAGCAATTTGTTGATAGAAAGTGTTTTTTTCATTTTTTTACATAGGTTGACAGCTCGACACTTGCCGTAACATTGTCAGTTAATCCATTAGTGTTTGCATTGTCTTTTTTTATGTCCATACTATTAATGCTCGCCATTCTGCGTAATTTATTGATATCCGTTATAAGTAAAGTAAAATTATTATAACTTCCAATAAAAGTAAACTTGATTGGTAGCTCATAATAATCACCCTTGGTAACCAATTGGCTTATGTCTTGATTAATCACCTTTCCGCTTGTTTTCTTGTTTCCCACTATGCTCTCAATTACCTTAAGAGAATTCTTTTGCGCCACCTGCTCTACATCTGCGATAAAGCTAGAAACTTCTTTTTCTTTAGGAATGCTTTCATAGATCATATTTTCATTTTGCGAAATTTTTCGGTATTTTAGTTCCAAGTTGCTTAACTGGTCGGCTTCTTTTTTCAAATAGATTGATTCAGTTTTTGTTTTACTCATGTTTGTACTTATACCATATACATAATACCAGCCGACTATAAATAAAATCGAAGCTAAGGCTCCTGTTAGAAAAAGACCAATAACTAAGATCATATGTACTTTTTTTGAATTTTTATTCATTATTTAATCTTATCTCCACTTAAAGTAAAAGACAAAACAAATATTTTTTGATCAAGTCCGTTGGGGGCCTTGCCATTTTCAGTTATACTTTCGATATCAACATACTTGAAATAATCAGAGGCCGCTAAAAGATCTTTAAAGAGAACAATGTCTTTATCCGAAGTTGCAATCCCCGAAATGATTGTTCTAGTTTTTTCATTATTAGTAATCTGAATCGATTGCAATTGCAAACCAACCGGAGTACTATCAGTAATCTTCTTCAAAATATTATCCCAATCGGTTCGATTATTTTTCAGTTTACTGATTAAGGTTAATCTTTTTGATAAATCACCAGCTTTTTTTTCGATCAAGGCTTTATCTGAAACCAATTTTGCGGAAAATTCTTTTTCAATGATTGCAACATTGTTTTGCTCCATAATTACTATGACTATCACTAAAAAAAACGTGAAAATAACAATACAGACACTTAAAAAAATAGTTAAAGTACTAATTAGCTTCGCATTTTTTTTCGCGAAGTTAATCTCATCTTTTATCTCTGGCGGCAATAGATTCAAATTATTCATTTTCTATCCCCAGTAACGCTAACCCGATCGCATTGGTATAAATTGGAGCTTCTTCTTTTGGCACTGGCTTTATAGGATAAACAGAAATATTAGACCAAGGATTACCAACCGCCGTTGTGATACCCAGTTTCTCTGTAAAATAATCAGCAAGACCCGGTAAACTCGCCGTGCCTCCACAAAGTAATATCTTTGAAACCGAATTTTCTTTGTTAATTTTCTCATAATAATAATGTACCATCCTATCAATTTCTTTGGTCATATCGGTTAATTCAAAATCAATGGCTTCACGTACTTTTATTAGATCCTTATCATCTTTTTTTAACTTTAGTTTTTCGGCTTCACTGCTCTCAATTTTCAAAACATCAGCAATTTTTTTCGTTAAATCTTCTCCTCCGACTAGAGTGCTTCCGGTAACTCTAATATATTGGTCAAAAATCGCCATGCTTGTATTTCTTGCTCCAAGATCCACAACCAAGATTGTTTCACCAAACGCTTTACTGGGAACCATGGCTCGAGCGACTGCCCCCAGATTTGTCTCTATACTACTAATTTCAAGCCCCAGAAGACTAACTAGCTGAATATACGAGTTAACGATACTTTTGGGCGCAGCGGCAAAAATAATATCGTCGCTTTTTGGGTCTTCTTTGTTTGGACCTATATACTGCCAGTCTAAATACAAATCATCAATTGCCATAGGGACAATTTGGGTTGCTTCCCAGATAACAGCATCTGATCTGCCCTTGTCGTCGGTGTGAGGCAAGGTCATTATCCGCGTGAAAACCTTTGATTCAGAGATTGACAAATTGACTCTAGTAGCCGTAACTTTGCCCCAAGTAATTTTGCGGAAAAAATCCTTAATAAGCTCTGCGAGCTTTTCAGGCTCACTAACAATCCCCTCAATAATATAATTTTCAGGTATATCTAGTTTGCCATATCCTACGAGCTTTGTTAATTTAGCTTTCTTTTTTAATTGGACAGCTTTAACAGACCGCGTACCAACGTCTATCCCGACTACGTCCCTTGGTTTCCAAATAGAATCTGTTTTAAATTTAAAGTCCATTCCCCTCCAAAAGCTTATTCTGTTATTCCTATCGTTTGTCCTTTACTTATATTATCACTCTACTTGGTTTTGGACAATTCTGTTTCTTCTTTTTTATTTTTACCATCTCCTTCAATACAGACAACTTCTAAATCCATGATTACGGTAGCCCACTCGCTCGGATTTGGAATGTTAGGAAAAATAAAGTTACGATTTTCTCCGGCAGTTTGAATCTCGATTTGACCGAAATTTAACAAACTTTGAAATATACCACTTTCTTTCGACGAAACATCTTGAATTTTTTCGAACCCCAGCTCAGATATCTCCCTAGCGAAAAATCTTACTTGATGAATTTCGACAATATTTTCATTTGTAATTAAGATTACATTTAAATAATATAATACCCCGACAGAATAAAGATAGGCTCCAGGGAAAAGAAAAAGTAAGCTTATCGATAAAATGTAGATGTTATATGAATAACCGCTTACAACACTCGGATCTAAAGACGGCAAAAGGAATATACCTAAAAATCCCATAAGATACATCAAAAAAGCTACCACTAAAGGTAAGGCCAATGTAAACCAGTGCCTTCTGATTATATATAGGACTTCCTCGTCATCTTTCTGGGCTTCGAAATACTTTTTATACATATTATTAATTGAATAACCTTGGGACAGTAGTCCAGTCAGCTTTTGAAATATAGATAAAGGAAACCGTCAGAATCAAAGCACTCATAAAACAATACCCGTAAATAAATAGGTTTGTATTACTGTTTGGTAAACCATATTTTAACAAATGATAAGTACTGATTGATGACCATACCAACCAAATCACAATACAGATTGTATATATTACTAAAAATATTGCCACAAATAGTCCTTCTAAATAGATATTAGCATGTAGCAAACACCTTTAGCAAGGCTAAGATTTATTAGTTTGTTCTGTTTTTGACCATTTGCAGCCACAATATTTTTGTCTATAAATATTCATTTTTATCGACGTTTTCTGTCCTTCCCTAAAATATGGGCGCCAATCAAAGTAGTAAAATTCAATTCCAGCTTCCGAGGCAATCCTATTCCCAAGTTCTTTTAATGCTTCATGTTGTTGGTAAGGGCTGATCAATAAGGTGGTTGAGAAAAGACGAAAGCCCCTTATTCTTGCCTCTATGGCCGTTTTTTTTAATCTCAACTCATAGCATTTAATACATCTTGACGGAAATCTTTTTTCTATGCCTAAAATTGCTTCGCTATGTTCTGAAACTTTTTGTCCTATTTCAACAATTTCTTGGCTTTTATCTTTGGCTGCCATTTTAAGGTTTTCAAGCCTTTTTTTGTACTCCGTCCCAGGTTGAATATTGGGGTTATAGAAAAAATTAGTGACTTCAAACTTATTCTTTACTTCTTCCCAAACTCCTAAAAAACACGGGCCACAACAAGTATGTAAAAACAGTTTTTGCATTTACATGAGTTTTTCTTGGAGTTTTTCTTTATAGCCTAGATGCTTATATGCATGATTCGTAACTTTTCGTCCTCTCGGCGTTCTCTCTAAAAAGCCGATGCGAATTAAATATGGTTCATAAACATCTTCAATTGTATCAATTTCTTCGCTCGTAGCAGCCGCCAAGGTCGATAAACCCACTGGGCCACCGCTAAAATTATCTATTATGGTTCTTAATAGTCTTCGATCGGTATTATCAAGACCAAGACTATCGACCTCTAACATATCAAGGGATTGGTTTGCAATTGCTTCAGTGATATTCCCATCGGCCTTTACTTGAGCATAATCACGAACTCGCTTTAGCAAGCGATTGGCGATTCTTGGTGTTTTCCTTGCTCTCGTTGCAATTTCTTTCGCCCCCTTGTCGTCAATCATCACCCCCAAAATCTTGGCTGAACGATTGACTATTTTGTCAATTTCCTCGGAATTATAGAAGTCTAGATTGTAAACAAGCCCGAATCTATCACGAAGTGGTGACGAAATTAAGCCTACTCGAGTTGTTGCCCCGATTAAAGTAAATTTAGGCAAATCAAGTCGGATCGATCTGGCCGCTGGCCCTTTACCAATAACAATATCGAGAACAAAATCTTCCATGGCTGGATAGAGAACCTCCTCAACCACTCGATTCAAACGATGAATTTCATCGATAAAAAGTATGTCGTTTTCTTGCAAATTAGTTAGTATTGAGGCTAGGTCTCCAGCTCGTTCAATGGCTGGACCACTCGTTGTCCTGATATTAGTATTAACCTCATGAGAGATAACATTGGCTAGAGTCGTTTTCCCCAATCCTGGGGGTCCGTAAATTAAAACATGATCGATCGGCTCTTTTCTGGTTTTGGCTGCCCCGATTGCAATTTTTAGACCTTCTTTAGCCTTCTCTTGGCCAATATATTCGGTAAATTTTGAAGGCCTCAAAGCCTCTTCAAATTTTTTCTCTTCAACAAATTCTTCACTATCTAAAATGTGGTCGTTGTCTAATTCCATATTAAGCCTTGTTCAATTTACTTAAGCAATATTTCAATCTCTCTTCAGTAGTCTTGCAACTATCTGGAAGCTCCGCCAGGGCAAGACTTGCTTCATGAGATTTAAACCCAAGCTGAAGCAACGCTCCAAATACATCATCGGCCTTGTTGATATGATTATCAAAGATACTCCCTGTTGCACCAACCTTATTCTTGAGTTCTATAACAACTTTCTCGGCTGTTTTTTTACCTATCCCTGAGACACTAAATAAAAGGGTTGGATCCTGATTTACTATTGAACTTCTAATTTTTTCCATCGGAGCTGCAGCTAGTATCCCCAGGGCAGCTTTAGGACCAATTCCAGAAACACTAATTAAGAGCTCAAAGAAATCAAGCTCTTCGGCTTTTTCAAACCCATACAAAGCAAAAATATCTTCACGGATGTGCGTATAAATATATAATTCGGTGTTATCTTTTAGTTTCAACTGAGAAATAATGTTTGGGCCAACACAAACCTTATAACCGACCCCTCCGGTTTCAATAATAATCCCATTTTCACGAATTAATTGTACTTTTCCCTTTAAATATCCTATCATACTGCTATTTTAGCACATGGCATATAATAATTAAGTATACAAATAAGGAGTTTTATAACATTGCGCTATTTGTATTTAGATACTACTAAATTATATCTAATATATAAAAATA
>CAZQGP010000069.1:0-3501 GCA_964593075.1 uncultured Candidatus Saccharibacteria bacterium | reverse complement strand
CCCTAAAGGTGTGGAATAGTTTGTTTGATCAAAATATCTAATAATGAAAACCGCTAATTGCGGATCGGCCTTTGGCCGAAAAGGAGAAAACATGGCCGAAGCATTCAAAAGAACAAAACCTCATGTCAACGTTGGCACAATTGGTCACGTCGATCATGGAAAAACTACATTAACTGCTGCTATCTTAAAAGTTTTAGGCGATAAAGGTATGGCAAATGTAGAAAAGTTTGAAGATATTGACAATGCACCAGAAGAAAGAGAGCGCGGCATTACCATCGCAACTCATCATTCTGAGTATGAAACTGAAAAGCGTCATTATGCTCACGTAGACTGTCCAGGGCATGCAGATTATGTAAAGAACATGATTACTGGTGCGGCTCAGATGGACGGGGCAATTTTAGTCGTAGCGGCCACTGACGGCCCGATGCCTCAAACACGAGAACATTTGTTGTTAGCAAAAAACGTCGGTGTACCAAAAATAATAGTTTATATGAATAAAACTGACATGGTAGACGATCCAGAAATGCTTGATTTAGTCGAGATGGAAGTACGTGAACTTCTTACGAAATATGAATTTGATGGTGATAAGGCCCCTATTATTAGAGGGTCAGCGCTAAAAGCATACGAAGGTGATGTCGAAGCAGGTAAGTCGATAATGGAACTTCTCGACGCCCTCGACACCTATATTCCAGAGCCAGAACGTGAAATTTCTAAACCTTTTTTGATGCCAGTTGAAGATGTATTTTCAATCAAAGGACGTGGTACAGTCGCAACCGGGCGAATAGAAAAAGGCGTAGTAAAAATTAATGAAGAAATCGAAATCGTTGGTATTAAACCAACAAGAAAGACTGTTGTTACAGGGATTGAAATGTTTAAGAAACAACTTGATCAAGGGCAAGCAGGTGACAATGCGGGGGTTTTACTTCGCGGAATTGAGAAAACCGACATTGAGCGCGGAATGGTTTTGGCTAAACCTGGTTCAATTACTCCTCATACTGAGTTTGATACAGAAGTATATATTTTATCCAAAGAAGAGGGCGGGCGTCACACCCCATTTTTCAAAGGTTATAAGCCGCAGTTTTATATCCGAACAACGGACGTAACTGGTGAAATTGATTTCGAAGGAGAAATGGTAATGCCTGGAGACAATATTAAGATGGGAGTTAAACTAATACAACCAATTGCCATTGAAGAAGGACTCCACTTTGCTATTCGTGAAGGGGGAAGAACTGTTGGTTCCGGCGTTGTAACAAAGATTAACAAATAATTAACCGGTAGTTAATATTAAATTAGACTGGAAATAATGGCCGAAGAAAAAACTAAACAAAGAATAAGAATCAAGCTTAAAGCGTATGACCATAAAATCATTGATCAGTCTTCAGTTCAAATAATTGAAGCAGCGGAAAGAAGTGGGGCAATAGTTATGGGTCCGATCCCGCTGCCGACTGATCGCACACCAATTACCGTACTACGAGCTAGTAATATTGATAAAAATTCACGCGAACAATTCGAAATGAGAGTGCATAAAAGGTTAATTGACATCAAAGATTATACGAACAAGACTGTTGACGCTTTAATGAACATTAATTTGCCAGCGGGAGTTGATATCGAAATTAAGATGTAGATTAATTGATTAGATTTTTAATAAGAATCCTGAAGTAATTCAGGATTCTTTTGGTGTAATAAATTAATCATTATTTAGGACTGTATGGTTTAATAATATAATATTTGGCTTAAAATGAGCTACATCATAGTAATAATTAAAAAATATAAAAGCAAACAAAATTAATATTATTCTACAGGTTTAGATTTTATACAAAAACTGTTGACTTTTATAGCGAAATTGAATATAATTTTTCTTGCGTTTGTACAACTTAACAAACAAACCAAGCGGGGATTAGGAAAGTCAAACTAAAAATTGAAACTACCTTTTTGCCGGTGTATATATTTTTATGTAAAAAACCAATGAAAACAATAATAGGAAAAAAATTAGGAATGACTCATATCTTTGATGACGCAGGCAACTTCGTTCCTGTTACTATAGTTGAAGCAGGCCCTTGCACTGTTACGCAAGTAAAAACTGTCGAAAAGGAAGGCTATGATTCGTTACAAATCGGCTTTGGCAGGGGTAAAAATATATTAAAACCACTACTTGGTCATTTAAAAAAATCAAAAGCAGAGTGTAAAATCTTAAGAGAAACAAGAATAGAGAATATGGAAGATGAATTAGCTAAAGTTGGAGATCAGATAAAAGTCGATATTTTTAGTGAGGGTGATTTGGTTAATGTCACAGGGATTTCAAAAGGCAAAGGTTTTGCAGGCACAATAAAAAGACACAATTTCCATCGTGGCCCAAAAACTCATGGTTCTCATAACTATCGTGCTCCAGGTTCAATCGGGGCTGGTTACCCTCAACACGTTCTTAAGGGTCAGAAATTGCCAGGACAAATGGGACACGAACAAGTAACCGTTAAAAGATTAAAAATAATTAATGTGGATATTGAAAATAATATATTAGCGATTCGCGGTGCAATTCCCGGGCCCCGGAAAAGTACAATTTTGATTAAGGGATAAATAATGAAAGTAGTTGTATATTCACAATCTGGAGATAAGAAAGAAGCTAAAGAGATGAAGTTGGCTTTTTTGGATGATGCAGTCAACCCAGCATTAATACATGAGGCGATTATTGCTCAACTAGCTAAGAGACGCTTAGCTAGTGCTAAAGTAAAAACTCGCGGTGAAGTCTCAGGTGGGGGAAAAAAACCATATCGCCAAAAAGGTACTGGGAGAGCTCGTACGGGCTCAATTAGAAATCCGATTTGGAAGGGTGGAGGTATCATTTTTGGACCTACGGGAGAACAAAATTTTCTTCGTGAAATGCCGAAGAAAAAAAGAAGATTAGCAATAATCTCAGCTTTAATTAGCAAAAAGAATGAGATTGTGACAATTGAAGAGATTACTGTAGATAAAACAAAAGATTTTGTTAAAATATCTGAAAAAGTAGCAGGAAAAACTAAAAGCTTATTTGTCTTCACGGGTCTGACAAAAAAGAACATATTACCGACTCGAAATTTAGAAAATGTTAAAGTTTGTGATTACCGAAATTTAAATGTATATGATATTTTAAATGCAGAAAAACTAGTATTTGTCGGCGATTCGCTGAGTAAAACTAGTGAGTTTTTAGGAAAGTAAATGGAACAAATCAGAGTATTAAAACAGCCAGTAATTAGCGAAAAAAGTTTCGCTAGCGCAGATAATGGGAAATATGTTTTTTTGGTAGCCAAGGAAGCTACAAAAATTGAAATCGCTCAGGCCGTGGAAAAAGCTTTTAAAGTGCATGTGTTGTCAGTTAATACCTTGGTTGTCAAGGGTAAGGTAAAGAGATTCGGCAAAACTTTTGGACGTAGAAAAAATTACAAAAAAGCAGTTTTTATGATAAAAAATGGTGAAAAAATTGAGGAATTTAAAGGAATATAATGGGCGTAAAATTATTAAAACCAA
>CAZQGP010000068.1:0-8990 GCA_964593075.1 uncultured Candidatus Saccharibacteria bacterium | reverse complement strand
ATTTATATTAATTTAATACTGTTATTTTTTTAGCATTAATATAGGAAAAAATACATTCTCTTTTAATACCACCAGTCTCGAACTATAGCCTTTGAATTAGCGATAATCATTTTCTTTTTCATAAATGACATAATGCGACTTTGGGCTGTCGCTATCCCGCTTTGTTTTATGCCACCATAATATATTCCACCTGGAATTGCTAAATTAGAATCATTAATCCAGACCATCCCCACCTCTAATTGCTCAGCAACCTCCATGGCCACCTTAGGATTCTTTGTCCAAACACTTGCTCCTAAACCATAATCCGTACTATTGGCAAGATTGATCGCTTCTTCTAGATTTTCTACAATTTGTATCAATGTTACTGGGCCAAATATTTCATCTTTGTACATATCTTTTTGTTTGTCACACAACAAAACCGTTGGTTCGTAATAAAATCCAGGAGAGAGAATTATATGTCCTCCAAGAAGCGGTTTTGCCCCATTTTTTATCGCTGCCTTTACTTGATAATCAATTTTCTCTCTTGCCTCATTTCTTATTAGAGGGGATATTTCTTCTCCTATTTTTAATTTTTCAGCCTTTTTTAGATAGCCTTCGATAAATTTATCAGAAATATTACGCATAACAAAAATTCTTTTTATCCTAGTACAGACTTGACCACTGTGTAGAAAACCACCATAAACCATTCCTCTAATTGTTTGGTCTAAATCACAATCATCACAAACAATCCCAGCATCATTACCTGACAGCTCTAATAACAAAGGCTTTGTTTGAGCATTTTTAATAATACTATTTCCAGTTTTTGTGCCACCAGTGAAAACAATCATATCTACATTCGATTTAACTAACGCTTCACCTACTTTTGGTCCACCGATAATAGGGATAAAAACATCTTTTGGCACCCCAGCTTCCCAAATAATCTCTGCGATTTTTAATCCCGTCATCGTCGCATATTCTGATAACTTATAGATAATTGCGTTGCCCGCTAACAATGCTGGGACGGCCGTTATTAGTGTTTGCCAGACAGGATAGTTCCAAATTCCAATGTGTCCTACAACACCCTGAGGGATAAACTGAACCTCAGCCTGGCATGTTTCGCTTGAGTAATCAGCTGTTTTTATTTCTTTATAGTCTTCGATGTGTGTGTCTATACCGATTAAAATATCTCCTGAAATCTCACTCAATGTATCGGCTTTTGAGAACCCCACTTCTTCATATACGATATTCGCTATACAGGTTTCTTCTCTTTTAAGTATAATTTTGAGCCTTCGAATAATGGCTATTCTCTCTTGTTTCGAATAACTGGCCCATTTTACTTGTGCTAACTTTGCTTTATCTAGCGTAATCTGAATATCATTTTTTGATATCTCATCAAAACTTTTTATTAATTTGCCTGTTCTAGGATTAATTGATTTGATTTTCATGATATATTACTTTTTGCGAAAACAAATAGTTTGTCCTTACCAGTTAATGCGCGTAATAAAATCTCATGTTTTTGTTTTTCTAATATTACACTAGGAAAAGTTCTCTGATGACTGGAAGTTGACTTAAAAGTATTCAATTTTTTATTACTCATGAATCTTGTGCCCTTTCTCGTTCTGGTTTTTTACATCTTATCTATTAAATATAACTCTGAACAACTTATCACTTGCCGAACTACAACGGCTTGTCATGACTTTCAATTAACTAATAAGGCCTGGTAGCTATTCGTCTTAATACACTTCCAAAACGTATTATATCAGCGAAAAGCGATATTTATTAGATAAATATACATATTTTGATTCTAGACTGACAAATCAATTTTTTTCTGATAATATATAATCATTATTAATTAAAAGGATTTATCATGAAGAAAGTGAATTGGATGCTTACTCTCATTATGTCCATTTTCTTTGGACAACTTGGGATTGATCGCTTCATCATGGGTCAAGTTGGGCTCGGGATTCTTAAGCTCATTACTTTTGGTGGCTGCGGAATTTGGTGGCTCATCGATGTTATCTTGATCGCTACCAAACACCAGTTTCCTGGCGTTGAATGGGAATTCTAAAAAAATTCCTGAATTTGATCGATTTAAGCAGACCTCAGTCAGTACTCTTTGTACTCGGTTCAGGTCTGTTTATTTTTGCTATTGTTCCATTCGACTGGATTAATAATTCTCCCTACAATTGTCTTTGGAAAGCCTACATTATCCCGTTTTTTTTTAAAGGTCACTGTCCTACTACAGGACTTTTTATGGATTGCAATTGCCCCGGTTGTGGTATGACTCGAGCCTTGTGGCAAATACTTCACGGAAATTTTAATGAAGCTTTTTCCTTGAATCATTTATCACCACTTGTTTTTGTTTTGATCATCAGCCTGTTGTCAATAAATATATATAAATTATTACGGAGAGAAAAGCTTTAGTTCCTTTTATGATTTATTTATATGTATTTTCTTTTTTCCCAAATTCCATAAGCTGAAATTCGCCTTGTTTTAGAGTTGATTGATATCCAAGACCATAACACAAAGTCGCTAATCCTCTACTATGACCCATAAGTAAAATTGTCTGATTTGATTTTTCGTAAACAAGAGCTTCCAATACTTCGAGGTGTCGATTGAAAACTTCATCCCGATTCTCCCCGTTGTACGGCTTAAAATCGTAAAATAAGTATTGGTCATCCCAACTTTTTATAACCGCTTTCCCATAACTATCAATTGCTTGTTGCTTTGTCATCCCTTCTAATTTACCAAAAGAACACTCTCTTAATCTTTTATCGAGTCGCAACGGGGACTTAAGGTATTTATTTATAATTTCAGCTGTTTCACTCGCTCGCTTAAGATCGGAGCTAATGATAAGATCAATATCAAAAGCAGTTAGATTAATCGCTAGTTGTTCAGCTTCGCTCTCTCCTTGTTCACTCAAACCGATGTCGGTTTGACCCTGAAGGCGACCTAAAGTATTCCAATCAGTGTTCGTATGTTGCGCAAGAATTATATTCATTATTTATTATCTGTTATTTGTTTATTCTTTGATCCGAAAGTTATCTTTTATTCATAATATATCAAAAACTGTGATTTTATCTATATTAACATAGGTTTATATAGATAATTTTATTCCATAATATAAAGTTGGTGTATTTATTTGGCTCCCACCCGATTTAAACATATAATATATATTTAGGTAGAGATTACCTCAAATTAAGCGTATACTATAAATATGGATGTTACAAAATTCGAAACGGCGAACGGTTGGTTTAGCTCAATGCACGAAAAGGGCTACGTAGTCCCGATTGTCCTTTGTCAGGCGATAGAACGTTTGATGAAGGCAAAAAAAATTAATTTTTCTCAAGCTTATAAACAATTTGATTCTGAAGATCGAATTGTTATCAAAGGGAAAGTAATTAGTTTCAAATAAGCTTAGCTTAAGCCAAATGAACATCTGATATATAGCAATTCAATTGATATATAGCAATTCAATTGTCAGGTGAGTCAAAAAAATAAATAACAACTTAATTTTTAATTTTTGTTGTCCTAAAAATACATGAATAAACTTAAATCATTTTTCAAAAGTAGTCCATTATTAGCGTTGTTCCTAACGATATTTATTGATTTGCTAGGTGTTGGTATTCTGATACCGGTATTTCCACTTCTCATTTTACCCAACTCCCCAGACGTTATATTGCCTGCGGGTTGGTCAATAAAGCAAGGTTTTATTCTTCTTGGTTGGCTGAGTGCTGCTTATCCTTTAGCCCAGTTCCTTGCTGCTCCAGTTTTGGGGCAACTTGCTGACAGATACGGACGGAAAAAAATATTAGCATTGTCAATAATCGGGACGATGGTTGGTTATCTCATATTTGCATTGGCGATTGCCTTGCATAATATCCCCTTATTATTTGCATCGAGAATACTTGATGGATTGAGTGGGGGTAACATTTCAGTAGCTCAAGCTGGTATCGCCGATATCAGTTCTCCAAAAAACAGAGCTCGCAATTTTGGTTTTGTTGGATTAGCCTTTGGACTTGGCTTTATCCTGGGACCTTATATTGGTGGTAAACTAGCCGATCCAAATGTAGTGAGCTGGTTTAATGCCCAAACGCCTTTTTATTTTACAGCCTTACTTTGTTTAGTTAATACTATATTAATAATAGTATTTTTGCCTGAAACACTTAAAATTGCTAAAAAAACACGCATTGATGTAACAAAGCCATTTAATAATATTATTAAAGCGTTTTCAAGACCAGGTATCCGAAGCATAATGCCAACTAGCTTTTTGTTTACGGCCGGTTTTACTTTTTTTACCACATTTTTTGCCATAGTCTTGGCCCAAAAATTTGGATTTAGCTCAGGAAATACCGGTGATTATTTTGCGTATATTGGTCTATGGATTGCGATCGTACAGGGGGGATTAACTGGGCTAATCTCAAAAAAATTCAAAGATTATCAAGTCCTCAGGGTTAGTATATTTATTACTGCTATATCTTTGCTTAGCTACTTCTTAATCCCCGCCGGTGAATATAGATGGCTTTTTCTGGTACCACCATTTATGGCATTGGGAAATGGCCTTACAATGGCCTTTAATTCTTCTCTTATCAGCCGAGTCAGTCCTCGCGAAATACAAGGGGAGGCACTCGGCATTAACTCAAGTGTTATGGCTTTGGCTCAAGCCATCCCAGCCATAATCGCAGGGTACGTTGCGACGATTAATAATAATCTGCCGGTTTTTGTTGGTAGTGTCATAATAGGTTTGGCGGGGGTATCATTTTGGCTCTTCTTTAAACCAGGACGTGATGATAAGTACGGTACTGACGTTTCAGATTATTAACAATTTATTACATTGGACGTAGAAATAAGTGCAGAGACTTTGATCACATGAATTAAAATCTACTTTTAGGGATTAGTTGTGGTGTGTTTTCTTTGTATTTTTGATAGTTTTTATCTTTGCCCCACTTCTTATCAGCATATTTTTCTAATTTTGGAATACCGGTCACAAAAAGCAATAAAACTATTATCAGAATAGGACTTGAAAGAGACACAAATCGCTCAAGTATGCTCAATCCACTAAAAACATATATATAGATACCACACCACATCACAATTTCTCCAAAATAGTTCGGATGTCGAGAAAGGGACCAAAGACCGACATTAATAAACTTCCCAGCATTATTTGGATTATTGTTGAACCGGAATTTCTGTATATCGGCTACGGTTTCGAAGAAGAAACCGATTAGCCAAATACACAAACCGACAATCGAAATCCAAGAAATCGACGAATCTTTTTGAAAAAAATATATACTTGGAATCATTATTACAAGCGAAGTGACCGCTTGCATAACCCAAAAGAATCCGAATTTCCAAAATATTTCTCTAATTCCATCAAATCTTGAATCTTTTTTTATATTAAATATACGTATAACTAAAAAAACGGCAATTCTTGTTCCCCACAAAAAGATTAATAAGAGAAGAATGGCCGATGATGGGGTTTTTGTCCCAGACATAAATGCATAAATAGCTATCGCAATAAAACTTAAACCATACATGAGATCTGTGAGCTTATCGCTTTTCAACAAATAGGCAATTATAAAGCCGACAAAATTTAATGCTAGAACAAAAATAAATGAGCTTAATACAATCATTCTTGTGCCTCAAAGTGAGTGTTTCTTATCCCTAATAAAGCTGCGCTACCGTCGCTCCAATTCGCAAACAAAGTGGTTGCTGAATTTTTGTTCATATATAAATTTTAACACAAATATGATTTTGCTTAATAGAAGTATTACAGCAGGCGACTAGAAATATGGCTATTAATGAAAACATAGTTTATGAAAAGAGTGTGGATGTGTCTTGATTAGTATGATCTATTTTGTCCCACTCCTCTTTTGCTTTTCTAAATAATTTACTTTCTGATGGCAAGTCCTTGATGGCAGTTTTGAGTTTCTCGAGTAAAACAATTTGTTCTTTTCTGTTTTTTCCATATAGAGATATTAATCCCTTTATTTGCAAAGCAGCGTTAATTGATGTAAATGCTTTATCTACTTCTTTTATCGGAGGTATTTTAATCTTTTTTTCTTCGTATAGGATAAGTAGCTTATCTTTAAGTTCATTAATTACCCTAGAGTTAATCTCTTTCTGTTTTGTGGTCTGTATTTCGTCAACCAAATAGTCACCAATTAACCATAAAATATCGGTAATCTGATCGGTTTCTTCTTTTGCCTGTATATTATCCGTTATCACATGAGAAAGAGACTCCGGATCGTGAGCCAATATTTGATATATTTGATTTCCCGATTTTATTTTATTATCTATCCTGCCAACACGTAAATCTGAGGTAAAGCTATTGATTATATCTGGGGATAAATCTTCAACCCGTATCACATCTCCTTTTAATGTGATTGTTTCGTGTTCGTCCACTAACTTATAGGAGGCAAAAGATGGGATGACATGGGTCACCTTTTTCGCCTTTAGAAATCCCTTAATTGCCTCTTTTTCTTGTAACTTGTCGACATTGATTAATAGATCAATGAATGCACAAAATTCATCAAAAGTTATCTGCAGTAAAAGCTCTATAGAACCAATCTTTAAATTACGAAATGTCTGCATAAAACGAGCCGTAAGACTATCAACTGATATTAGCTCCTCTCCATTAATCAATAGTGTTGCTTCAGGAGATTCAGAAAAAACTAATTTGCCATTATTGGTAATATAATTGTTAATCTCGTTATATACTTCCCTCGATTTTTCTTTAACTACGGGATGATAAGAAGGATATAGTTTAGATACGGCTAATGCTTGCCCCAATCCCTTAACAATATTTTTGTATACTATGAGTTTATTTCTTTGTTCCATAGGTATATATATTAACTAGAATTATATAACTTATTATGTCATATAAAAAGACAAGATTGATAATACAACTAACGTATTTTTGTGCAGATTAAATTCAAATAACGCTTAACAGGTTAGTTTATTCCAGTCATTAATAGAAATAGACTGAAATAATTTGCCTATTTAAGATACGTTCTAATTAGTGAAGATATCAGAACGGGAAGCATTAGAATTAACGGCTACAACTTCTACCTAAAAATATCTCAGTTAAATGATGGGCAGCTTCTTCTAACTTCTCCATATATTTATCATGCTGTTTAGAGTCTGCTCCAAACCTATCTAACAATACTCCTTCGGAAAAATTATCGTAGTCATATAGCAAGATATGGATAAGCTCATGAACTAGGGTATATTCCTCGTCTCCACGAAAAGGATCCGCAGTTAGTAATATTTTAGCTTTTTTTACCGAAATATCAGCCACAAAATCACCACTTTGTTTATGGTCTTTTCTACCAAAATTAACAATTGAAATAGAAATATCCCAGTTGTCCACTCTTAATTTACTTTGCCAAACGTTAAGAAGCTTTTCTAATTCTTTTTTAGTCAAGCCGCTGTTTTTATCTACATCAAATTCAATGCTTTTCATTGTTTAATCTTAACAAAAAATGATCTTAACAAATAGACTGATTTGTATAATAAATATTCGATGAAAAATATCAAGGATCTCGTTTTGTTTATTTGCTTTTGTGTATTTAAGTAGAATAAATTAACAAAGATTAGATCAATAATTATCACAAAGCATTGTGATAATTAATTTTTGTGGTTATATGATGTCAATGCTCTTGGCTTTGTCAAAAAATACCTTAGCTTTTTCAAAACTTATTTTGTCCGTAAGAAAAGAATCGATTACGAGTTCCACTCCGAGTTTTTTATAATAGAGTTTTGCGCGTTTCAATAAATTATTATCTTTAGGGCCTGAGTATATCTCGTATATTCGATCAACAAAATCTTCGCCATATTCGAAAAACCTAGCAAAATCGTGAGCAGGATCGCCCAAAATTCTATCACTAAAGTCAATTATGCCAATTAAGTCTTTCTCCTCATTCCAATGAATATTAGAACCGTATAAATCATCGTGTACTAATACAAAAGGAGTATTATTGCTGTAGATATCCTCAGTATCTTGCAAGATGTTGAGTGCTGTATTGTAATCTTTGTCTGATAATACCTCCTGAAGAAATTTTTTCACTCTGTGCTTAAGTTGGACTATATCGTCTAGCAAGTTTTCTACTTCAAGGCGATAGGGCTTTAATTCACTGGTTGGGATCGAATGTAATGCTGTTAAAAAATTAGCTAGTTGCTTTACTATGCTTTCTTGTTGCTTTTTTGATAATTTGTACAAAATTTTTGCCCTTAGCTCTTTCCCTTTGATAAATGTGCATCCACCAAATGATTTGTCTCTGGCTATAAAGTGATATATGGGCACTTCTACTTCACATTTGGATGCAATTAGTTTAAGTAAGTTTGGCTCGTCTTTAAATATTTCCAAATACTTCGAGGAGTTGGGAAAGCGAAAAACATACTTGTCATCCAAGATGATAACTTCATGATCCCAGCCGTGATTTATATAAATAGACTTTTTCCAATAAATTTCTGGGAACTCTGTTACAATGCGATTAAGTAAAATTTTCGGGTTTTTAGACTCAAGATCTCTCATTGTCGGCATTGCTATAGTATAACAATAAAACAACTTCTTTGTAAGTTCTTGAGGTTGTTCTTGAGGTTGTTTATAATTTTAAAATGTGCAATTTTTGAGAAGTGAGTAGCGCTAGAACCATTTGAGCATAGAATAAAACAAATGAGACGGTTGTTTTAGGCTTTCTTAACCTCTAACTTTATGCTCTTTTCAAATTCATTTAAGCTCATCCCAAATACACCCATAAAATCTCTAGCAAAACTTTCTGGTGTGATTGTTTTGTCAATTTTCTTTACTAGAGATACAATTTTTTCTTCACCATATTTATCCGCTAAATCCGCAACCATAATACTTCCCCATCGATACACCTCTTTATCTGTAAAAGCGTAGTATTTAGTCGTTACAGATTCTTCAGTAAATGTTGAAGGTGCTGTTTTTTGACCAGCCATATACATCGCCAAGCCCTCGGCAAACCATCTCGGTTTCCCGCTACTTA
>CAZQGP010000067.1:0-4750 GCA_964593075.1 uncultured Candidatus Saccharibacteria bacterium | reverse complement strand
CGTTTGGCAAATTATTCGAGAAATTGACAAGAAGGGTTTGCTATACAAAGGTCATAAAGTCGTGCCATATTGCCCTCGTTGTGGTACAGCGTTGTCTTCGCACGAAGTGGCTCAGGGCTATCAGAATATCAAAGAAGAATCAGTCTACATATTATTTAAATCAAAGAAAGATGATCTTTATTTCTTAGTTTGGACGACAACACCCTGGACCCTTTCAGGCAATATTGCCTTAGCGTTTAGTCGAGATGTTCAATATGTTGTAGTTGAGAAGAATCATAAAAAATATCTCATGGCTAAAAACAGATTAAGCCAAGTTCTAAAAGATGAATATATAATTCTTCAAGAATATAGTGGTTCAGAGGTTGTTAAAGAGTATGGCTTAGGCGACAATCAGCCAGATTACGAAGCGCTATATTCGGATGGTATTGATTTTGCTGAAGCAGGGGAGAAGGCATATAAATTAATATTAGCTGATTATGTCTCTGATAAAGACGGAACGGGAATCGTTCATATTGCACCGGCTTTTGGTCAAGAAGATTATGAATGGGGTTATGAAAAAAACAAGATAAAAATTCTAAAAACAGTTGATGAGCAAGGGATGGCGCTGGCAGGGGCAGGGAAAGGCAAATTTGTCAAAGAGGCCGATATTGAGGTTAAAGATGATTTGGAAAAACGTAACTTATTATTTAAAATTGAAGAATTTAGTCATGATTATCCTTTTTGTTGGCGTTGTGACTCCCCTCTTTTATATTATGCAAAGAATAGTTGGTATATTGCCACAACCCAGGTATCTCAGAATTTACTAGCGAACAACCAAAAGATTAACTGGAATCCAAAACATCATAAGGAGGGTCGATTTGGAAACTGGTTGGAAAATAACGTTGACTGGGCTTTATCACGCGATCGCTATTGGGGGACCCCGCTTCCAATCTGGGAATGTGAAAATTGTAAGGAATATAAAGTTGTAACATCCCTTGGCGAGATCAACAATATTGAGCCCCACAGGCCGTTTGTGGATGCGATTGAGTTTGATTGTAGTTGTGGCGGCAAAATGAGACGGACTCCAGAAGTAATCGATTGCTGGTTTGACTCTGGTTCAATGCCCTATGCTCAATACCACTACCCTTTTGAGAATAAAGGGTTATTTGAGAAACAATTTCCCGCTGACTTTATCTGTGAAGCTGTCGATCAGACTCGAGGTTGGTTTTATACCTTGCTGGCTATCTCAACCTTGATGAGCAACGAATCGGCTTATAAAAATGTAATTTCGACTGGCCATGTTTTAGATAAGAAGGGGCAGAAAATGTCTAAATCAAAAGGGAATGTTGTTGTTCCCGATAAAGCCTTCGCCGATTATGGTGCAGATGTAATCCGGTTTTTTATGTATTCGGTAAACAAACCCGAAGAACCAAAACTCTATATTGAAAAGGAGGTTATCTCGGTCTCTCGCAATTTATTTATCACTCTATGGAATGTTTATTCATTTTTTATGTTATATGCAGAAATAGATAAATTTGTGCCAAAAAACGATTTAGATTCAAAAAACGTGCTCGATAAATGGATTTTGGCAAGATTGGCAGAGCTTACAAAAAACATACGAAAAGATTTAGATCACTACGATCCATATAAACCAGCTAATCTTTTAATTGAGTTTGTCCAAGATCTTTCAACTTGGTATGTAAGGCGGTCAAGAAGAAGGTTTTGGAAGAGCGAGAACGATACAGACAAGAATTCAGCCTACGAGACTCTTTATTACGTTTTAAAACAACTCTCGAAGCTTTTAGCGCCATTTATCCCAATGTTCGCAGAAACGCTCTATCTGGGCTTGAAACAACCCGAGGAGGTCGTGTCTGTGCATCTCTGTGATTATCCAAAAACAACCGAAGTTGATAAAGAAGTCTTAGAGTCAATGAAACAGGTAAGGGAGATTGTCGAGGAAGGGCTTTCTCTTCGCATGAAAGCAGGAATTAAGGTCAGACAACCCTTGTCGCAGCTTAAATATTCAGGGAAAAAGTTAGGTTTAGATTTTGAAGACGTTATTCGAGAGGAAGTAAACGTTAAAGAGATAGAACATAAAGAAAAGCTAGACAACAAAGTTGATCTTACAACGGAGATTTCTAAATCACTAGCTGATGAGGGGCTAGCGAGAGAATTGGTTCGAAAGATTCAAGATATGCGGAAAAAGGCCGATTTTGATGTTGCGGATCGGATAGAAATATCATTTATAACCGAAGATGAGAATCTCTCAGAAATTATTCTAAAAACTTGGCACGCATATTTAGCCAAAGAGACTCTCGCAAAAGAAGTGGTAAGTAGAAAAAGTATGGATTTGGACTATAATGAAGAAGCAACGATTGAAGGACGAATCATTTGGATTGGTTTAAAAAGAGTTAAATAAATTTGAAAAGCTATCTGCGCTTTATAAAAAATTTTGATTGGGTGATATTTCTAGCGACTCTCCTGTTGCTTGGTTTTAGTGTCGCAATTATCTTTAGCACTACTTTTAGCCTGACCGGGGGAACGAAAGACGCTTTACAACAAGCTGGCTACGGGGTTGTCGGGATAACTATTCTATTAATTATCGCTAGAATAGATTATCGCTCCTTTAAAAATTATTCTGCACTCTTGTATATAATTACTATCATAATGTTAGTTGCCGTCCGATTTATTGGAACTACGTCTCTTGGCGCAACCCGATGGATTAATCTAGGGTTTTTCCAATTTCAGCCTTCAGAGTTAGCTAAAATCTTTATGATTATTGTTATGGCGAAATTCTTTTCGGAGCGATATGATGAGATGCGAAAACTAAAGACATTTATTCTTTCTATCATTTATGTTGCTATCCCAACAACTCTAGTTATGATGCAGCCAGATCTTGGCACTGCCCTAACCTTTGTAGTGATCTGGCTTGCGATGGTCTTGGTGAGTAATGCCAAGAAAATATATTTATTGATTCTGTTTTTATGTGGATTAATCGCGTCACCATTTGTCTATAGTCTAATGCATGAGTATCAAAGGAATAGAATCCTAACCTTTCTCAACCCGACGGCTGACCCTATGGGGGCTGGTTGGAACGTAAATCAAGCCATGATCGCGATCGGTTCTGGACAGTGGACGGGGAGAGGCCTGGGCCATGGGCCTCAATCGCAGTTAAATTTTCTGCCATTTAAGCATACGGACTTTGTGTTTGCTGCGCTTGCTGAAGAAATGGGTTTTCTAGGTGCTGGGGCCATCCTTGTCCTCTTTGCTGTAATCCTATATCGCTGTATACGAACGGCGATGGTTGCTAGGGACTACTTTGGCATGTATCTTGCGGTTGGTATTTTTGCTATGCTCTTTTTCCATATTTTCATTAATGTTGGGATGAATTTGGGTTTGATGCCAGTGACTGGAATACCTCTACCTCTAATTAGCTCTGGAGGAACCTCGATTATAATTACATTGGCTTCAATCGGTATCATTGAAAGCATAATAATCCGCTATAAGAAGATAGACTTTTAAATATCCTTGATTTTTTAAGATAAAATTGTTAAAATCAAAGACGTTGTATATAGAAAATTAAGTTAGACTAATCATTAACAAAGTAGACGATAAAGGAATGAAATGGTAGTGAAAAAAACCGAAAAAGATCTAAAACAAGCCGTAATTCGAACTGGCGGCAAGCAATACTTAGTCAAAGAAGGCGAGACGCTTGATATTGAATTAATCGACATTGAACCAAACAAAGAGTTAATTTTTGATGATGTCTTGTTGGTCTGTAATAACGATAAAATTGAAATTGGAACACCACAAGTTGCTGGTGCCAAGATTACTGCCTCGTTTGTAGAAGAGATAAAAGGTGAAAAACAGATCATTTTTAAGTATAAAGCAAAGAAAAACTATCGTGTAAAAACCGGTCATCGTCAAAAATACGATCGAATTAAGATCGAAAAGATCGAATTAAAATAATTATTTAGTTTGCTTCGAAGATAATGGCCGTTATGATAGAACGGTCATTTTTGATTTAAAAGTATTTGTGAGTAGCAGAAGAATATCTTTTTTGATAAACTAGACACGTGGCAAACGTAATTGTTATAACAAATCAGAAAGGCGGAGTTGGAAAAACGACAACTACCGTTAATTTGGCTGCTTATTTAGCGAAAAATGGTCAGAGGGTGCTATTAATTGATCTTGATCCACAAGGAAATTCTACGAGTGGGTTAGGAGTTGATAAAAATTTAGTCGAAAAAAGCCTCTACGAGGTTTTGGTCAAGGAGGTCCCCCTTCAGGAGGTTAGAATTGAGACTGAAGCACAGGGTTTACACCTGGCTCCTTCAAGCGTTGTCTTGGCTGCAGCCGAGGTGGAACTAGCCAGCCAGATCGCTCGTGAACATCGTTTAAAAAGCGCCATTGAAAAGATACGACATGAGTATGACTATATTTTGATTGATTGTCCGCCATCACTTGGGATTCTAACGGTCAATGGCCTAGTTTGTGCTGACTATGTATTAATCCCGGTACAAACTGAATTTTATGCTCTAGAGGGTTTAAGCCAGTTACTCCATTCTGTCCAACGAGTTAGAATTAGCCTCAACCCTAAGTTAACGCTTTTAGGCGTCTTATTAACCATGTATAATAAACATACTTTGTTATCACGGCAGGTTGAAGTAGAAGTAAAAAAACACTTTCCTAACAAGGTTTTTGAAACAATTATCCCAAGGAACATTAGGTTGGCAGAAGCGCCATCGTTCGGTAAGGTAATCTATCAATA
>CAZQGP010000066.1:0-5311 GCA_964593075.1 uncultured Candidatus Saccharibacteria bacterium | reverse complement strand
GAATAGCGGTACGGATGCGAGTTCAAGTAGTTCTAGTACGAGCAGACCTGGTAGCTCCAGACCTAGCCAAACTGGTGGCAGCCCCAATACGGGAGACGCCAGCGGCCCTAACTCCGGTCCAGACAGCAATAGCAATCCAGGCCCAGGAGCAGGAATTTAAATAGGTAGATAATGCAATATCAAATGCCACAAAATATAGAAGTAGAAGATAAAGTAATCGGCCCACTGACTTTACGGCAGTTCGCATTTCTTATCGCTGGACTGGGTTTTTCTGCTGGTCTTTATGTGCTTCTCTCTAAGACTGGACTGCCTTTGCTCGCTACTCTTGCGTTGTCTTCTCCTCCGTTCTTTGTTTTTGCGTCATTGGGTTTCTTAAAGTTTAATGGGAGAACTTTAGACAGCTATGTTTCTCCTTTTTTCTCTTTTCTCTCAATCCCTAAAAAAAGAGTTTGGAAAAAAGAATCTTACCATCCAAATATGGGTAAGATAACAAAGGATGTTTTTGACGAATCAACTGCCTCTATAGCAACCAAGGCCCCCCTAGAACAAATTGATGCGCAAATCGGTGCATTGTCAGAAGCTGTAGACACAAATCCTGGTTCAAGCGAACTAAAAACAGTTTTTGAAACAACAAAGACCCGTGAAAAACAGTTGGGGAAAGCTATTGTCAAAAACACCAAGGAAGTATCAGAAGAAAATGAACCCCTTGTTGCCCAAATGGCTTCCGTTCCTCCAGACAAGACTTTCGACACATGGGTTACAACCACAGGAGAAGAAGATGTCAAAAGATAAAAACAACAAAAAACAAGGGCTCTCGGGCATACAAAACTACCTGCGAGTCGATGAGATTAAAAATGGTCTTCTTTTTTTAAAGGATGGCTCGGTCCATAAAATACTAAAGGCCAATAGTATTAACTTTTATTTGAGGTCTGAGGAAGAACAAAATGTGATTATTGGAGGATTTCAAGAAGTACTTAATACTCTTTCCTTCCCAATCCAAATTCTTCTTCAGTCTAGAAGAATCGACCTTGAGGGTTATTTGGGGACAATTGAAGAAAACATAAGCAGAGAGCAAGATCCGTTGATAAAAGTAAATACTGAGAGCTACTTATCTTTCCTTCGAGACATGGTTTCTTCTGCTTCAGTTATGGATAAAAACTTCTATATTATCGTCTCTTATTATCCTACAGCCATCAAAGCCTCTATGCTCGATAACCTGTTTGGTCCAAGTAAGAAAAATGTTCTTAATAAAGACATTATCGAAACGCTCGAAATACTAGAACAGCGCTGCAGCTCGATAATTATGTCCCTACAATCAATCGAGGTTGTCTGTAGGGAGCTTCAAACAAAAGAAATAATTGAATTATTTTATGCCACCTATAATCAAGATGTTGTGAAGCCTGACTTAACATACAATGACGTTCGCTCAGAATAAGATTGATAATTATTAAGATTTATTGGAGGAAGTGTGCTTTTTAAAAAGAAAACAGGATTAACGGAAGAACAGAATCAAGAGATAGAGGCCCAAAGAGTTTTGCAAGAGGGGATGACAACCATCCGAGACTTAATTGCCCCTTCTGCCATGGAGATAACTTCAAACTATTTAAAACTTGGATCAATATATTGCCGTACTTTTTTTGTTCAGGAATATCCCCGCTTTATGTACGCTGGCTGGTTATCACCTTTAATTAATCTGGATGCCACTCTAGATGTTTCTATTCATATCTCGCCCTTAGATAGTGCCGATTCCGCCAGAAAACTACGCGGGAAATCAACTCAAATTGAATCAACTTTAGTGATGAATGCCGAAAAGGGACTTGTCCGGGATCCTAAGCTTGAAGCTACCTACCAAGATGTTGAGGATTTACGCGAGAGACTTTCGGTTGGCGTTTCAAAACTTTTTCACACCTCTTTCTATCTGACCGTCTATGCCAAAACACCCGAAACCCTTGATGATACAACTAACATAATAGAGTCATTACTTGGCGAACAAATGATTGTAACAAAACCCTGCATATTACAGATGGAGCAGGGGTTAAATTCTACCCTGCCGATGGGGAAAGACGAACTTGGAATTGCCAGAAATATTGATACTGAGTCCTTATCTACCTTTTTTCCTTTTCTTTCGGCAACTCTTTCCACAAAGTCTGGTATTTTTTATGGCGTTAACAAGATAAACAACAGTTTAGTTATTTGTGATCGATTTGATCTCCCAAATTATAACTCTGTCGTAATGGCAATGGCTGGTGCCGGAAAAAGCTATGCCGTAAAACTAGAGGCCTTGCGCTCATTGATGTTTGGAACTGAAATTATTGTTATTGATCCAGAGAATGAATATCAAGAAATGTGCGAAAAGTTTAACGGAGCCTTTTTAAATATAAATATCAACTCTGACCAAAGAATCAATCCTTTTGATCTTCCTCACTCTTCTGACCCCGAAGACTCAATTGATGACCTTAGGAGCAATACTTTGATGCTGGCCGGCCTTTTAAAAATCATGGTGGGTGAAATTTCCCCACAAGAAAGCAATCTCCTTGATGCCGCTATAGTTGAAACCTACGCTTCAAGGGGCATTACTGAAGACCCTCAAACTCATAATTTAGAACCCCCAACCTTAATCGATCTCCAAAGAGTACTCGAAAGTCTTAACGGTGGGACAGATTTAGCAGCCAAACTTTCTAGATTTACTACCGGCTCGTATGCTGGGTTTTTGAACAATAAGTCAAATATTAATCTTGATAATCGTTTTGTTGTTTTTTCAATTCGCGACCTAGAAGAGGAATTACGGCCAATCGCGATGTATTCCATCTTAAATTATATATGGAATCGTGTAAAAAGCTCTCGAAAACGCAGACTCTTAATTGTTGATGAAGCCTGGATTATGATGAAATATAAAGAGTCCGCTCAGTTCATTTTTTCGATTGCTAAGCGCGGTCGTAAGTATTTCCTTGGTCTAACGTGTATCAGTCAAGATATATCTGATTTTCTAGGTTCAGAGTATGGCCAAGCAATAGTCCACAATGCCTCAATTTCGATGCTTTTTAGGCAACATCCGGCACAGGTAGATTATGTCAAAGAAGCCTTTCACCTTACTGATTCTGAAAAGACATTCTTACTTCAGGCAGGTGTTGGAGAATGCTTATTTATTTCTGAAAATAATCACGCGCTTGTTCAAATAACCCCAAGCTATCAAGAGGACTTAGTTGTTACAACCAACCCAGAACAGTTAAACCAAATGGAGAATGAGTAGGATGCCCGAACCAGAGAATGATTCTCAATCTACCGACGGGGGTGAAGAACCTTTTGAAGAGGGCGGAGGCAAGCAGAAGGCTTCAAAATCAGGCTCCAGACCCAAAACATCTTCAGACCAATCGAAGGGGGCTGTTCAAAATGCCAAAGACGTTCATGGCAATATAAAAGAACAAGGCCTGAGTAAGGGATTAAACACTTCCGCCTCACAGGGGAACTTAGGCCGGAATGCTCAAAACGCATCGCAGATTGCCGGCAACATCAAGGGTCAAGGGGCAAAGAAAGGACTTAATACTTCTGCTGCCGAGGGTAATTTAGGGGATACTGCCCAGAAAACAGCTGGAACTGCAAAAAATATAAAAGATGAAGGGTTGGCGGGGGGGTTAGCAAAATCGGCCGGGGAAGGACACCTGGGGGAAACTGCTCAGGGAGGGGCCAAGGTTGCAGAAGGAGCCGCAAAAAGAGATGTTGGAAAGGTCGCTGAAGGAGCGGCCCAAGTTGCGGGCGGAGATGAAACAACCCAAGCTACGGCCAAACACGCAGCTCGTATAGTTAAGATAGGCGCCGACGTAGCGGCTGCAGAAACGGGAGCAGGGGCCGTTGAGGCCGTTAAAGATACATACGCTGAAGTAAAAGATGTTGTTACTCATCCTGATGAGGTAGCACAAATTGGTGGCAGAGTAGCCAAAACTATCGGCGTCTTTGTTATCGCTTTTTTTGCAATCATTATTCTTATTATTGCTATTTTTGCCGACATCTCTGGTGGTTCACAAAAAGCTGCCGATTTTAACTCCGGCGCCCTATGTCCCGCTCAATATGTTCCCAATATAAACATTCAACGACTATTAAGACATGATCCCTTTGATACTTCGGATATTTATACTCTAGCCGCTAAGAAATGGAAAATCCGATCTCCTGGTCTTATCGCCGCGATTGATTTTCGTGAAGCTAGCAATTATATGGTCGATGATTGTGCTGGTTGGTGCTCAAATAATGGTGGTGGTGATAATTGTGTCGCGGAATGTGAAACTAGAAATAAAAACTTAATTACTTGCCGAGCAGATGAAATTGGTAAGAAAATTAGAGCGGGCGCTTTTGCGGTTAAGGACAGTATTTCTCCTGATTTTTCTCAAGATCCGGACAACACATGGATTACTGTAGACGATTATGGCACGCTTTTAGCTGGTCTTGGCTATTTTCAAACAATTGACAAAGGCTTTGATCCTAAAAATTACAAGCCCGTCACAGACCCGTGGATTATGAATATGTTTGCTCAGCCAGACCCCAAAGATAAAGATGGGAACATAATCAAAGATAGCGTTGAGAATCAAATCATTAAGGGATATGGGGGAAACAAATCTGATATCCCAATCGGTGCTGCAACCTATTTTAAAATAATTACCGCCTGGATATCTGAAACTGATGGATGTAATGTTTGTTCTTTTGACCCTTTTGGGTATCAAGCCCCGGAGCCACCCGCCACCCCTCCTGTTGATCCGGGCACCCCACCGGCCGACTCAAACAAGTGCTACGCTCTTGTTTATACCGACATTACAGATGAGGAGAAATATGCCAAAGCCATCGATAAATTTATTAAAAGTCATTATCCAACCTCAAGATGGCTTGATGAGGGGGGGATGAATGGTAAGCCAGGTACGTATATAGTAAGTGGAGCCAAGAGAGAAAATGTAAACCCCGCCTTGGTCGCCTGCATTGGAGCACACGAAACTATGTGCTATACAAATTCTCTTCACAACTGGGGCAATAATTCTTTTGGTCGTCGTGCCACAAAATCCCAACCTCATTACACCACATACACCGGGGACTGGTATTCTTGGCCCAGCTTTAAGGCAAGCTTTGATGGAAATAACAGCCAGCCTAACTTTATTAGTGAGTTATATATAAAGGATCTCAAGGTTACTAATCTAGCTAAATTTGTCAGCATCTATGCTCCAAGTAGCGATGGGAATGACGAAGCTGGATATGTTAATTATTTAAAGCAATGTATGGATCAAATTAATAATTATGCTGGAAGCGCGATTAACTGTAACTAATTAAGGAG
>CAZQGP010000065.1:0-9383 GCA_964593075.1 uncultured Candidatus Saccharibacteria bacterium | reverse complement strand
CTTTTAAAGGTTTTGGATATGAAATTCTAGAACTATTTTTTAACTATTTTTTTCTTTATAGCTTTCTTAACAATTTTTGTTGTTTTCTTTGTTAAAATCTTTTTAACAATTTTTTTAATTTTCTTCTTTTTTATTACTTTTGCCATTATGTCTCAATTAATTTATTAATTTTATGTCTTTGCTGAGGTTTTCTTTCTACCGCTCCCGACTGTCACCCTTTTTCCTCTTTTTGTTCTTGAATTTGTTTTGGTTCTTTGTCCTCTAACGGGCAGTCCGGCTTTATGTCTCAGCCCACGGTAAGTACCGGTTTCCTTCAGTCTATTAATGTTTTGTACGATCTCGCGTTTTAGATCGCCTTCAATTTTATAGTTTTTTTCAATATATTCTCGAATATTACTAAGCTCAGTATCTGTTAAGTCCTTAACGCGTATATTTGAGTCGATATTTGTTTCTTTTAAAATTTTTTGGCTTCTGGTTAGGCCTATACCAAATATGTAAGTCAGTGAGATTTCGACTCTTTTTTCATCAGGAATGTTAATGCCAGAAATTCTAGCCATAGTTTAGTTTCCTTGCCTTTGTTTATGTTTCGGGTTATCGCATATCACTCTAACAACTCCTTCGCGCCGGATAATTTTGCATTTCATACACATTTTTTTTACTGATGGTCTTACTTTCATTTTTTTCTTCTCTTTTTAGACATATTTAACTGCAGTGACTGTTCGATTATGTTTTTCTATTAATCTATTTGTGTCTGTAGATTACTCTTCCCTTTGTCAGGTCATATGGAGTCATCTCGATCGTCACTTTATCGCCCGGTAAAATCTTAATATAATGCATTCTCATTTTTCCTGAAATGTGCGCTAAAATAACATGTCCGTTCTCTATTTCTACGCGAAACATTGCGTTTGGCAGCGTTTCAAGAACGGTTCCTTCTACTTCAATTACTTCCTTTGTATCACTCATTCAGGATAAATTTACTTTCTTCTTCAGTCAAGATTAAATTATAAACATTATTTTTATTTTTTGCAAGGCTTTTTTAGAATTCTTCATAATTTCTAATTACTAGCTGTGCATCAATTTGGTTTTTTACTTCTATGGCCACACCTACAACAATTAACAACCCAGTACCTCCGATTGTTAAATTCACGTCTCCAGTGAAAGGCTTCACTATAAAAGGCAAAATAGAAATAAAACTCAAAAATATTGCACCCCACAATGTCACCCTATTAATCAAGTAAGTTAAATACTTCTCGGTTTGTGTCCCGGGTCTTATGCCAGGGATAAACCCCCCCTGCTTTTGAATATTCTCCGCCACATCATGTGGTTTAAAATACAAAAACGTTGAAAAAAATGTAAAACCAAAAACTAACAAAAACAACAAAACAGCATAAGGGTTGGTATTTGGAGCAAAAGTTGTTTGTATATATTTTGCGCTCTCGGCAATCCAAGCTGTTTTTGCTGATCCTAGAAAACCAATTACTGTCGGTATGTTCATAAAGGCCGCTGCAAAGATTATTGGTATAACGCCGGCCATATTTAGCTTCACCGGCAAATAAGTATCAATTCCACCATAAAGCTTTGCTCCTCGTACTTTCTTGGCATAAGAAATTGGGATTTTTCTTTGGGCTTCTGTGATAAATACAATAAAAGCAATAACAATTAGAGAGAGCGAAAGGAAAATACCAATTTTTATTAATTCTTGAGGGTTGAATTGACCAACGAACATTTTTTGCAATGTTTGACCAACAGTAGTCGGAACTTGTGAAACTATGCCAGCAAAAATTATTATACTAATACCATTGCCTATCCCTTTCTCTGTTATCAGTTCTCCTAACCACATTAAAAAAACAGTTCCAGCCGTAATCGATACTAGCATCACAATCCATTGATAGATTGAGAGATTGCCGAGAAAATTTTGTCCTCCTTTTGAAGCGATAGATTGCAATAGTCGTATCATACTATAGCCTTCAATCAGGGCGATCGGAACAGTCAATATTCGAGAATATTGGTTAATTTTCTTACGACCCTGCTCCCCTTCTTTTGATAAAGCTTCAAGTTTGGGTACAACCATCGTTAACAGTTGAATCATGATTGAGGCGGTAACATATGGGCCTAAACTCATCATTACAACTGAGAATCGACTCATTCCTCCCCCCGAAAAAACATCCAAAAAAGACAGCACCGAATTTGATTTAAAAATGTTGTCTAAAAAGTTTTTTGTTGACGCTGGATCGGGTCCAGGTATTGGAATATGAGCAAGTAATCGATATATTAAAAGAATAAAAAGAACAAATAATATTTTTTTCCTTAACTCCCTATTGCCTAAAACTCTTTTGATGTATCCCATTTTATATAATTCCCTCTACTAAACTATCGCCTTGTCTTTATGTTCCCCGGCTTGTCTCTTTGCTCCTTCACTCATTTTTTCTGTCTCAAAAAAAAGTGTTTTATTAAAGTTTTTCCCTGCTACTATTTTATATGAAGTTCTAAGATTTTCGATGAAACCCTCTTCGACTAAAAAATTAGTCGTGATCTTAGTCCCGTCTTTATAGGTGTCAAACTTGTCTAAACTAATAGTTACTGGCTTTTGTGCTCTAGATTTAAAGCCGCGAAGCTTGGGTAGTCGCCTTGCAAGAGGTAATTGTCCACCTTCAAATCCGGGTCGTAACTTCTTACCGGTTCTAGATAACTGTCCTTTCGTCCCGCGACCTGCTGTTTTACCTTTTTTAGAACCTATACCCCTACCGACTCTTTTGGTTTTCTTATTTATTTGTCCAAATAAACTTTCTAATTTCATTTATTCTCTTCCTTAATGACAGGTTTTTTTTCGCTCTTGTCTGACTTATCTTCTTTCATTGCTTTGGCAGGACGAATACTTACTAATGCATCAATCGTCGCATAAGCATTATTTATTTTTGAATTTGATCCGAGCATTTTTGATAAGATGTCCTTAACTCCAGCTGCCTCCAAAACAGCCCTAACTGCCCCACCGGCAATTACTCCAGTTCCTTCACTTGCTGGCTTCAAAAAAACTCGTGCTCCAGATTTTTTACTTAAAACCTCATGAGAGATTGTTGTCCCTTTCAAGTTGACGTCTTTCATATTCTTTTTGGCCTGAGAAACAGCTTTTGTTATTGCGCCAACTACTTCCCCGCTTTTTTCAACGCCAATACCCACCCGACCGTTTTTATTACCAACTACAACAGTCGCGCGGAATCTCATTCTTCTACCACCCTTTACAACCCTGGTTACTCGATCGATCTGGATAACCTTTTCTTCGTATTCTTCTATCGGCAATTCTTCAACCGCTTGTTTTACTACTGTGTTCAATTCGTCTCTCATAGTTTCTCCTAGAAATTAAGGCCACTCTTGCGGGCACCTTCGGCCAAAGCTTTAACTCGACCGTGATACAGTTTTCCGCCTCTATCAAATACAACTTCAGAAATGTTCTTTTTTTTGGCCTGTTCGGCTACCATTTCGCCTACTTGGAATGCTTTGTCTGTTTTTGTTATTTTTTCTTTTATCATATAGTCAGTAGCAAACACAAGCGTTTGTCCGGCTTGATCATTAATTAATTGCGCGACCATGTGCTTGTTACTCGAACAGACTGACAGTCTTGGTCTCTTAGCTGTTCCACTTATTTTTGCCCTAATTCTCGCCTGACGGCGTTCTTTTTTCACAAATTTTTCTAACATCTTTACTCCTATTTCGTCCCGGTTTTACCTGATTTTCGTCTAATAATCTCCGTTGTATATTTAACTCCTTTGCCTTTATACGGTTCCGGCTTTCTAAATGAGCGTATCTCTGCAGCCACTTGACCAACTTTTTGTTTATCTATCCCTGAGACTATAACATTATTCTTTTCTACATTTATATGAATATTTTCAGGAATATTATATTTTATCGGATGTGAATAGCCAAGACTTAAGGTTAATTCTTCGCCGGAAACAACCGCCCTGTAACCAATTCCATTTATCTCTAACCCCTTCTTAAAGCCTTCTGAGACACCTTTCACCATATTTGAGACTAGGGTTCTGGTTAATCCGTAAAGAGAGCTAGCCTCACTATCATCGATCTTTTTTGATAATATAACTTGGTTTTCCTTTATTTCAAAATTTATTTTGGGATTAATAATCAGTTCTAGTTCGCCTTTATTCCCTTCAACTTTAATAATATTACGATCTTTTGTAATCGTAACCCCTGCTGGTATTTCTACTGGTAATTTTCCTATTCTTGACATTTTATCTCCACTTGAGCCCGCTTAAGCTCCTTACCAAATCTTACACAAAACTTCACCACCTAAGCCAAGTTTCTTGGCTTCCTTACCACTCATAACTCCCTTTGAAGTTGAAATGACTACAGTCCCATAACCTTGCAAAACAACTGGAATCATATCCTTTGTTGTATAAACTCGTCTTCCTGGTTTGCTAACACGAACTAACTTGTCTAGCTTACTATCTAGGTCTACAAAAATTACGTTTTCAACTTTTTCGTATACAAAGTCAACGATATATCCTTCCTTTTTTAATACCTTGAGAATTTCAAGTTTTAATTTTGAGGATGGAATAATAACTCGGTTCTTTTTTAATAAGCCCGCGTTTCTTATTCTTGTTAACATGTCTGCAATTGGATCTGTAATTGCCATAATTTCTCCTTTATCCATCTCTCCTTTACAGAGAGTTGTTTACCAACTAGATTTGGTTACCCCTGGGACTTCTCCTTTATTTGCAAGTTCTCGAAAACATATTCTGCACATTCCAAACTTTCTTAAATACCCATGAGCACGACCACACAGCCGACACCTATTTATCGTTCTGCTTGTATACTTTGGTTTTCTCTTTGCTTTTGCTATTAATGCTTTTCTGGCCATTTTTTAACTCCTAAACGGAAAGCCTAGTAATGTAAGCAAGGTTTTTGCTTCATCGTCAGTCTTTGCCGTGGTAGCAATATTAATCTGTAAACTAACTGGCGTGCTCGCCTCTTCAAAACTAATCTCTGGAAAAAATCCATGCTCCTTTATCCCCAAACTATAATTGCCGTGTCCGTCAAATGCACCTGGTTTTATCCCCCTAAAGTCTCTAACTCTTGGGAGTGCAATACTAACAAGCCGATCCAGAAATTCATACATTCTAATACCTCGGATTGTGACAGAGACACCTACACTCATTCCTTCTCTAACTTTAAATCCAGCAATAGACTTTTTAGCTTTTGTAATAACTGGTGTTTGTCCAGTTATTTTTTTTATCGCCTCTACAGCTTCATCTAAAAATTTTGAATTTGCTATAGATCGACCGACTCCTGCGTTAACTACAACTTTAGAAATTTTAGGCAGCTCATTTACGTTCTCATAATGGTACGTTTTCATTAATTCCGTTACGGCTTGTTTTTTGTATAATTCTCTCATTCTTTCCATAACTACTCCTTAACCGCAACTTTACAAGTTTTACAGACTCTGTTTTTCGTACCATTCTTGTTAATTAAAATTCCCACCCTCGTTGGTTTACCACACGCAGGACAGACTAGAACGACATTAGAAATTTCAATTGGTTTAACCACTTCGATAATCCCTCCTTGAGTGTTTTTTTTATTTGGCTTAACCGCCTTTTTCACAATATTAAGGCCATTAACCATAACTTTCTTTTCTTTACTCAAAACTCGAGTAATTTCACCTGTCTTACCCTTATCTTTTCCAGCGATAACCATAACCTTATCTTTTTTTACAATTTTTGCTTTCATCTATAAAACCTCTGGTGCTAATGAAACAATTTTCATATAGCCTTTTTCGCGTAATTCACGTGCGACTGGACCAAATATACGAGTACCTCTCGGTTGGCCTGCCTTATCTATTAATACTGCTGCATTGTCATCAAACCTTATTAAAGACCCGTCTTTCCTTCTATAATCCTGACTAATCCTTACAACAACGGCTTGCACAACTTCTTTTTTCTTTGCATTTCCTCCTGGCATCGCCTGTTTGACTGAACAAGTGATAACATCTCCAAGGGTCGCATACCGTCGCCGGCTTCCACCTAACACTTTAATACACATTAATTCTTTCGCGCCCGTGTTGTCGGCTACTTTTAATCTAGTTTGCATCTGTATCATCTTATTTCTCCAGCTCCTTGGCTGTTACTTTATGAGTTACCACCCACCGCTTCCGCAACGAAATCGGCTTAGATTCTGTAACATCTACCATATCCCCGACCCTGTACTCGTTCTTTTCATCGTGAGCTAAAAATTTTGTAGAAACAGTATAATTTTTCCTATACAAAGGATGCCTTTTGGTTCTCACAACCAAGACTGTAATTGTTTTGTCAGCTTTATCTGCTACAACTTTTCCTCTTAACACTCTTTTCATTTCTTCTCTCCAGCTTCCTTATCGTTTTGGCTTTCACTGCTTTCTCTTGCCATAATGACTCTCTCCTTGATAATTGTCTCTATCTTAGCTATCATCCTTTTTGATTTCTTAATTTCGCTAACATTTGTCATCTCTTTACTCGCTATTTTAAACCTATCCTTAACTAACTTTGATTTTGTTTCAACTAATAGCTTATTTAAAGATTTATCATCTTTTTGAATTATTTCTTTAATCTTCACTTTGTTCACTCCCATGGTCTTTCACTACAATTCTAGTTTTAATCGGTAATTTATGACCAGCCAGCCGAAGAGCTTCTTTTGCAACTGAAATTGAGACGCCATCCATTTCGAATAATATTCTTCCAGGTTTCACAACAGCGATAAAATGATCTGGACTACCTTTTCCTGATCCCATTCGCGTTTCATTAGGCTTTTTAGTCACTGGTTTATCAGGAAAAATTCTAATCCAGATTTTTCCGCCACGTTTTATATATCTAGTCATCGCTCTTCTCGCCGCTTCAATCTGTCTAGAAGTCACCCACGCAGGCTCCATTGCCTTGATACCAATTTTTCCGAATTCAATATTTTGTCCTCGTGTCGCCTTACCGGTTTGAGGATTCTTCTGACTCTTTCGATACTTGGTTTTTCTAGGCATCAACATTTTTTGACTCTTCTTTCTCTTTTTTTACGGTTTTTTCTGTCATACCATTAAATATCCAAACCTTAACTCCTAAAATTCCATAAGTTGTTTTTGCTCTTGCTATGCCATAATCAATGTCAGCGTCTAGTGTTGCTAATGGAATTTTTCCTTTTATTGAGTGTTCACTTCTTGCAATGTCTGCCCCGTTAAGACGACCAGAAATCATAACCTTTACGCCTTTTACGCCTTCTTTTGTGGCCTTTTCAATTGCCTGTCTAATACATCTCTTAAAAGGAATTCTTTTCTCTAACTGTGCTGCAATATTATCAGCTACTAACTTCGCGTTGGCTTCTGCTTTTCGTATTTCTAAAATATTAATATCTTTAATCTTTCCTTTTGTGAGCCTTGAGAGTTTGACCTTCAATTCAGCTGCCCCTGACCCGCCGCGTCCTATAACAACACCAGGTCTAGAGGTGTGAATATTGATACTGACTTGGTTCGCATTTCTTTCTATCTCAACCTTAGCAACTCCCGCCCTCTGTCCAAGTTCCTTTAAAATATAATTTCTAATTTCTATGTCTTCATGAAGCATGTCTACGTAACCACGTTTGGCAAACCAACGGGATTGCCAGTTTTTATTCACTTGAAGTCGAAAACTGATTGGACTGACTTTATGTCCCATTATTTTATCTCCTTTGTTTCAGGCTTTTCATTTTTTTCTTTTCCATTGCGCTTTTCTTTATGCTTCGTTTCTTTTCCACCCTTACCTATAGTATCGATTTTCTCAACCTTATTCTCTTCCGTCTTCTCTTTCACTTTTTTAGTGCTAGATTTTGGATCGTTTATTTGTTCATCTGAAACAATTACGGTTATATGGCTGGTTCTTTTTAAGATTGCATGAGCCATTCCTTTTGAAACAGGTTGAATTCGTTTTAAGCTTGGGCCACCATCTACTGAAATGCTTTTTATAACAAGTTTTTCACTTTCAATATTAAAATTATTTTCAGCATTAGCAACTGCTGATTTTACGGCTTTATAAATAATCTTCGCTGCTTTCTTTTGAGTAAACCTTAAAGTTACTAAAGCTTTTTTAGCATTTTGTCCACGTACAATATCGGCTACAAGACGTGCTTTCTTTGGCGATATTCGGATGTATTTCTCAACTGCTTTTACTTCCATCTAATTTCTTTCTTAAATCTATACTTTATATTTTATTCAAAATTATTTCTGTGCTTTTGCTAATTTACCACCATGTCCACGAAACTTACGTGTTGGTGAAAATTCACCTAAATGATGACCAACCATATTCTCTGAGATAAAAACTGGTATATGATCCTTCCCATTATGAACAGCGAATGTATGTCCAACCATTTCAGGAGTAACGACGGCACTTCTTGACCATGTTTTTATAACTTTTCGGTCATTCCCAAGAACAGCTACTTTCTTTAGTAGTCTTTCGTCTATGTATGGTCCCTTTTTTAACGATCTTGACATTTCATATTCCCTTTAACTATTTTACCGTCGACCTTTTTTTCGTGATCTTACAATTAAGCTATTTGATAGCTTTTTTCTATTTCTTGTCTTAAGCCCCAGTGCCGGTACGCCCCAAGGGGTTTTTGGATTTTTTAAGCCAATCGAAGTTCCGCCTTCTCCTCCTCCATGTGGATGGTCAACTGGATTCATCGCCTTACCACGCACAGTTGGTCTGAAACCCATATGTCTTTTGCGGCCAGCTTTCCCAATTTTAATATTTGAATGTTCTGTGTTTGAAACTATTCCAATACTCGCCAAACAATCTTCTCTCATCATTCTAATTTCACTGGAAGGTAATTTTACCTGTGCCATGCCCGCTTCCTTAGCCATTAATTGGGCCTTCACGCCAGCCGAACGCGCAACTTGTCCGCCTTTCCCTGGGAATAATTCCACGTTATATATGATTGTTCCTATTGGTATATCTTTTAGAGCTTTTCTGTTTCCGGTTCGCACTTCCGCGTCGTCTCCAAATGTTAATTTACTCCCCACTTTTAGACCAGCTGGTGCAATAACATATAATTTCTCCCCATCCTCTTTCGAAACTAAAGCTATTCTAGCTGAACGGTTTGGGTCATATTCAATCGATTCAACCAATACTTGCATATTTCTCAACATTTTAAAGTCGACCATCCGATATGCACGCCGAGCTCCACCTCCACGATGACGAACAGTTATTTTGCCCTGAACATTACGTCCCGCCTTTTTCTTAATCGGCGTAGTTAAAGATTTTTCGGGCTTCTTCTTTGTTACGTCTTTAAAGTCGTCTACTGACATGCCGCGGCGGGCATTACTTGTTGGTTTTAATAATTTTACGCCCATTATATTCCTTTAAATTCCTCAATTTTTTCACCAT
>CAZQGP010000064.1:0-16954 GCA_964593075.1 uncultured Candidatus Saccharibacteria bacterium | reverse complement strand
TCGGTACCCATATTAATTCTTTGCCTAGGATAAAAATTGGCCAATCTATTCGTTTTTCTCTATCTATTTTAGCATCCACGAAAAGGTCTTGTAGTTTCTTGCTCCCGTTGATACCGAAAGGTGATATTTTGTCCCCAGTTTTCCAGGTTTTTATTTTTATTTTCTTAAGATCATCTTCATTAATAAAAATAGCATACCTAGAGTTGTTCCCAAAGTTTGGCACTCGCTCAATCTTAATAAGCCAAGGGCCAAAGTGATTCTCACCCAATTCTAATTTTTCCAGAGAAATCAGGGGATTATTAGTGTAACTCTTTTTAAGCACAAATTCAAGCTTTTTATAATGCCTTACGGCCGAAACATTACCAGGTAAGGCAATTGACCTGGTCCCTGAAGTTGAAGAGATTAATTTTTCTAGATCTTCTAGGTTTTGCAATGTGAGGTCCTTTCGATCACCTTTTGCTTTTTCGAATAGCAGCCCAAATACTTCATAGAGGATTGGCTTATCTAAAATTTGGAGGTTTGTGATGTCTCCCGCGCTTTCGATAATTTTTTCGGCCTCGACTTTTAGATAATCATCAACTTTGCGCATAATAATAGTAGTTCGATTAACCGCCTCAATCCAGTTTTGGTTAATGTTCGTAAGGAGTGGGAAAACCTTATGACGCAAGTAATTTCTATTAAACGTAACATCGTAATTCGTTTTATCTTCATGCCAAGTTACATGGTTTGTTTCTCCATATTCGACAATCTCTTTTCTTGAAAAGTTCAAAAGTGGACGGATTATTTCTTGGTCAGACATTTTCATAGCGCTAAGTCCTGCTGGTCCGCTTCCGCGCAACACATTTAAGAAAAATGTTTCTGCTTGGTCATTAACATTATGGGCCAGTGCTATATAATCAGCCCTATGTTCTAATTGTACGTTAAAAAGAAATTCACGACGCTTATTACGTAACTCCTCTTCCAAGTTACCATTTTTCGGTGGAGAAATCTTTTTACTAATAAATTCCAGGTTGTGCTTATTTGCGATTATTCGAACTAATTTCTCGTCTTTGTCAGACTCCAGTCTTACTCCATGATTAAGATGAGCAACGATTAAATTTAAATTTAACTCAATTTTTAAAAACATATCAAGCAAAACAACAGAATCTACGCCTCCAGATATTCCTAACACTAGAGTTTGTCCGTTTTTAACATTACATTGTTTTAGATTTTCTACAAATTTTTCTAAGGACTCCATTTATTAATTGTAGCATAAATAGGCATGAAGTTTGAATTGATATTAAGACATATTTGTACTAAAATAAGCAGGTGTTAATTATTAAATACAATATTAATAATTAAACAAGGGCCCGTAGCTCAGCGGTTAGAGCAGTTGGCTCAGTTGACAAATTAGCTAAACCCAGAGTAAGGACTTGGTTTTTAAAAAGCAAGTGTAGCAAAATAATACATTTGTTTAAGATTAAATATAGCCTCCTTGTGAAAACAGACAAAAGATAGGTATATATTAAATAAAAGAGAAATGGGCACGCTAATGGTCAATAGGGCTGCTTATCGAGTAATCGGTAAGTATATCCTGTCAAATTCGGGGAAGCCTGAAATGGTAATCCCGAGCCAAGCCCTCCAAAAAAGAGGGAAGGTGTAGAGACTGTATGGCAGGTATCCCTAGTGGATAAAGAGACAGTCCAGACTACAAACTCGAAAGAGGTAGCGAAAGCTATAGTGGTAAGCATAACCAATTGGTCGCTGGTTCGATTCCAGCCGGGCCCACCAATAATCTATTTATTTAAAGCCTTAATACTATAAACGGCTAGTAGCTACAATGGGATACACAATAAGAAAGAAAGTAGTTTGTTAATGAAAATATTTATTTCTGTTCTAATTATTTGTCTATTTTTTATTGGATATGGTATCTACAACCTGGTGACAATCAGGGGGCTACGGAAGAAGCTCAGATTGATTCTAAAAGATGAGGAAATAAAAAATATCTTCCCATGGGGAGAACTCGGCATCTTATCTGCCTGGCAATATCCCACGGCTTATAGCAAGGTGGTTTATCGAGGGTTGAGAGATACGAAGGTAGATAAAAAAATAATAAAACAGGCGAGGACATTATATATTGTTGATATGCTTATTTGGTACGGAGCCCCAGCCTTGTTTATTATTGGAGTAGTCTCTGCCATCTTTATAACTAGTTAAAGCTAGCTAGCTAAGAGGTATAACTTTTTGTGTTTAATACAAATGATACTCATATTCAAAAATACTATTTTATATAACTTCTTTATCTAAGTTTAGGCTAACTAGTTTATTTCAGCATTATTGGGCTGTTATTAATTTTATGCTAAAATGTCTTCATATAAAGCAGAAAGAAAATGACACCTAAAGGCACAATAAATGACAGTGAAAATCAAAATTCACAAAACCCGAATGCAAACGAAAGATTAAAGCCCGAACAGACCGCAGAAAGCGCTTGGGGTGTAGAAGTTTTAGAAGAAATTACGGATATCGAACCTTCGCAGTTTAACTCTGAAAATAAATGGTTAGCTACACATTTTAAGATTATCAAACCAGATGGACACTCTGAAGAAATTGAAGCAACGAAAATTATGATCGAAATTAGAAATAAGGTGGGGGAAGTTATCGAAGTGCCGGCATATACAGTCCATCATATTGTGTCGTTACATTTAAAAGAAGAAGAGGCTGGAAGTAGCTTGGGAAGCGATTCAATTGTAGGGGCGTTTAATTTGGTGGTAACTCATTTACCCGATAAAATTCCCTTTAAAGATGACGTCGCAGCTTTTGAAGTCGACGTTGAACAACAAACTGGGACAGAGGGGGTTACCTCACAGCAGGAAATGTTAGAAAGCGGTGTAATAACACAAGAAGATTTAGATATTATAAATATAGCAAAAGAAAATGTTTTTCGCTTGAATATCGAAGGCTCAAACGAAGAAAAACAAAAATTTACTCAGGTATTTAACTTGAAGCTAATAGGAAGAAATGTCAGCCTTGGTGTTAGAGGAGGGTCCGTTGTTCTTTTTTATGAAACCGACAAGCGGTCGACTACAAAAATGTTTATTGTAATAGGTAAAATTATCGATGGTGAAGGGCATAGCCATAATACCGTATTTACTATGGCCCCAGGAAGGTACATGGATAGGCTACCAACAGATGTGAAATTTAGTGGGGAATTAGAGATAGAAGGAAAGGAAGAAGACGGCTCTGTCGCAGGATTATGGGCAAGAGCCAGGAGAGGTGAAGTGCTTTCTGCGCTTGAGTTGGCTAGATTAGATGAACAAAAGCAGGCACAGTTGTGTTGGTGGAGGGGCGGTTTCATTAATTCCCCTGCCTAAGTGGTTATAGGCATTTCTCTAACATGCATATGCTTATTACTCATAGTTGTAATACCTTTTTATCGGAATACTATTTTAAAGACAAAAAATAATAATTAATGATTTATTTATTGAAACACATCAGTGGTATAAACCAACGCCAACAAAAATGAAAAAATTATGCCCATAACGATAGAGAAAACCGCTCTTCCCATCCCTAATTTACCGGGATGTTTTTTTATGTCATAGAAAGCCCAAACGCCTAAAGTTAGAGCAAAAGGTGCGGGAAATAAAAGTATCGAAAAAATCCCAACATATCCTGCTACGATCGCGATAGGAGATCGGCCAATTGGGATGATATATTTTAAGACTTTATCACTGGAATTTGTTTGAGGGACGGCATTTTGAATTGCTTCTGGATGAAGAACCGATTGGCATTTAATGCATTTAAAAGTATTGTCGCCGTTTAGTGTCCCGCACTTTGAACAATACATTCACTTTACTCGTTATTGTTTATTAGTTAATTTATAAATCTTATTTGGTGATAATCCTGATACATTGGTTCCGTCGTCTTTCTGGTTTTCAAGCTTAAAGCTCAAAGTATATGTTGTGTTAGAGTTTGCTGGCGTGTAAGTAAGGGAAGTAATATCGACCTCGCTCCCAAGTAGTGGAGGGCTAGTATATTTAAGGATTGCCAGAGAAGTGGGATAGGCATTGTTGTCTACGAAATATTGTTCTAAGGCATTTTGCATCTCGTAAATAGTTGATTTATTCTTTGCATCACTTACTTCTTTTTTAGAAGATGTTATTGAAGTATCAATACTTGTTTCTCCGCTAATTCCCCCAGTAAAGCCTTGATAGAAACCAACTGAGAATATAATAGTCATGACAAGAGAGAGTAACAAGGCGATTAAACAAAAGACAAGACCAAGAATTGGCATTAATTTACGAGGAGTCCGAACCCCCATAATGCTGACCACTAGTCCAATGATTGCAACTATTAAACCAATTACAGGTAATAACCACAACGTTAGGCTGACAATACCTAAAATCAAAGAGGTAATTTGCTTCCAACTTTTACCTTCATCGTTACTTTGGGCAGGAATCTGGGGCGTATTTAGCACTTGCTGTGTTTCAGCTTGTGATGCTGATTCCTCCACTCTGTTAGTTGGTTCGACTGAACTCTCTATTCCGGTCTGATTAGCTCCACACTTATCACAAAGTTGGCTGCCTTCCGGTAATTCTTGACCACAATTTGTACAAAACACGCGTATCCTCCTTATTATTTTTTATCTAATTTTTTTAGATCATTCCACCAGATTGTAATGCCGGTTTCGTTAAATGCACAGAAATAACCAGCCACAATCAGGTAGAAAATTAACGTCGCAAGGGTGATTAATACTAAAATACTTATTACAATAATGTTACCTGCGAAAAGCGAAACGATTGTGATTACCAAAAATATTATAAATAGTATAGACCCCAAACAACTCCCGAAGCCCATAATAATTCTAGAGACAAAGGAATAAGCAAAAGTCATCCAGAAATTATTCTTAATTAATTCTCTGGCGGATTCTATTGCCTCAATCGGTCCTTGATTCTTGGCCACGATAAATCGACTTGCCATCGACCAGATTATGAATAGGTAAATCCAGAAAGGAATAAGCGCAAGAAAAAGAATAAAAGCTAAAATTACACCAATAATTAAGCCAGCTGGTTGAGGGAAGAGCGCAAGAATTAAATATCCAAGAACAAAAATAATAATTAAAGCTAAAATAAAGGCCGTTGGTATAATAAAATTTAACACGATCAATCTCCACACAGGCTTTAGTTTTGTCTTTGAAATTCCCCGTATTGTGACGTTTTGATTATTTTCTATTTGAATTGTGCCGTTGATAACAGCAGCAAGTGCCCAATTTTTAGCTACTAAAGCCAAAAGTAGGAGCAGAATTATAAATATACCGACTATAACAATAATCAGAATTATACCAGGATCAAACAAAACATCTTTTATGTCGTTAAGTGTCTTAATGGATTGGTCAGAAGAAGTGCCGCTGTTGCTACCGCCATAATTTCCTCCGCTACCACTCGCCGTAAATATTGCAATCAGTATACCAAAAAACCAAAGAGCCTTATGTCTCCACGGATATTTAAATGCCTTTGTTAAAGTTCCCCCAAAATCTAATCTTGGTTTTTGTAACGTGTTGTTTTGAGAATTGCTTACTTTTTCGCCACACTTAGTGCAAAACTTGTTGTTTTCGAGTATTTGAGAACCACATTTAGTACAATACATAATTTCCTTTATATTTTATAATAAAAGTATATAAATATTTATTGATTTAGTAAACAGTTCTATCTGTTTGTTGTGTCTGCTAAAGAGTTCGTAAAGAAAGTAATTATCATATAAAATAGGGGATGGAGGAAGTATGTGTCTTGCAATGCCAATGGAACTAGTAAGAATAAAAAATGAGTGGGGATTTATTGAACACAACGGTCATGACCATAAAATCTCTCTTTCATTGATTAACAATCCAAAAGTAGGTGACTGGCTGTTAGTGCACGGAGAATTAGCTGTAAGTAGAATTGAGGCGAACGAAGCAGCTCAAATATTATCATTGATAGCACAGAGCGGACACATTGAGGCTCATACGCATTAGAGTTATATGTGCTTAACAATACCAGGTAAAATAAAATCAATTGATAACAGTTTTGCAATCGTCGAAAACGGCAAGAGGCAAGATAAGGTTAATATTGAATTAATCCCCGATGCAAAGATTGGCGATTGGATTTTGCATGCGACAAATTTGGCTATCCACAAAATAAGCGAATTAGAAGCTCGTGAGATAATCGATCTTTTAGAAGACAAGTATCAAAAAGTTGACACTGATAAATTACCCGTCCGATTCAAGAAAATTATTGCCAAAGTAAAAGTAAAGAAAGATAAATTGTCAAAAAACGAGATTATATATCTTCTGTCGTTAAGTAAAAAAGAAGAGACCGAAACACTCTATGCTGAAGCAAACACGTTAAGGAAGGACGTTTTAGAAGATTTCGTTTGCATCCATGGGATAATTGAGTTTTCTAATTATTGTAATAATAATTGCCTGTATTGTGGAATTCGAAAAGATTCAATTATTAAGCGCTACCGAATGAGCCAAAAGGAGATAATCGATGCAGTGAAAACTGCCGTAGACGATGAAGGCTATAAGTTAATAGTATTACAAAGCGGGGAAGATTACGGTTATACTGACGAAGATATAATAAATATCGTAAGTGAAATAAAAAAAAGATTCAGAGTATTTGTCTTTATCTCAGTTGGAGAACGAAGTAAAAAATTTTATCAAAGAGCTCACGCAGCAGGAGCCAGTGGTTCACTTTTTCGATTTGAGACTTCAAATGGAATAATTTATAAAAAATTACACCCAGGTCATTCATTAGAAAGTAGGCTGACGTGCTTACAGGACCAAATTGATAGCAAATATTATTTGGCATCAGGTGGGCTTATTGGTCTGTCTGAGCAAAGAGAAGAAGACTTGGCTAATGATTTGCTTTTAATAAAAAAATTGGAGATACCTATGCTATCGTCAGGACCATACTTGAAAGCAGAAGGTACTCCGCTGGCTAAAGGAACCACCAATAAAGAAAAGCTTAGATTGACCTTAAATTATATGGCAGTAGCAAGGCTCATGATGCCTGATATAAAAATACCAGTTACTACGGCCTTAGAGACTTTAGATAGAAAGAATGGACGACATCGAGGACTTTTGGCGGGGGCTAATGCTCTTATGTTCAATATTACTCCTAAAAAATATAGGAATGATTATGGGATATATGACCACAAATATATCGAACGAGAAAAAGTTTGGCAAAAATATGGTCTTTTCAAGGGGGAAGAAAGCTGGGAGATGATAGAAGAGAAGCTAAAAATTATTTAAAAGATATCCTCGGTCAAAAATTATAGAAAAAGTTAATGGACAGCACAGGTAATGCAAGGATCGTAAGCGCGGATGAGCATCTCAATCTCTCTATATAGTTTATCCGAGGACAAGTCTTTGTGTTTTTTCATCAGCTCATTTGCATCTTCTTCTAAATTTACAAGATTTTGATCAGTTGGAGTCACTATATCATATAGGTCTATTTCGCCTTTTTCACTGATCTTCACCCCATGGTATAGAGTTCCTCTGGGGGCCTCAACGGCTCCAGCCCCGACTCCTTCGACAACACGATATGGGACTTTAAAGACTTGATTTGTATCGTCTAAGACATTGCTAATTTGTGCGATCGCTTCTTCTGTTAGATGGACAATCTCAATGGCTTGAGCAACGTTATTATGAAAAGAATTATAGCTTGGTAATTTTTTGTCCCAAATTTGTCTATAAGCATAAGCAGCTTTGGAGTGTAAGTGCTCCGAATCTAACGACAAGCGAGCGAGAGCTCCGACCATAAACCCGTGATCATCTCGTTTCCCATATTTGGCTGGTGAATCATTTCGAACTTCTTCTTTGAAAGCATAGGCATAATTTTCAACAGATGTTTCTAAGCCACGATTGGAGAATATTTTTTCACAATCGTAATATGATAAATGGTTAGAATTTTTTGTAGCCAAATACTCCGTTTCTCGTTTTATGCTAGGGTATTTGAAGCTAGCAAAAAGCTCAACTGTCTCGAGGGTTTGTGCTAAATGAGACTCCAAGTTATCACGTAATTTTATTAAATCTTTTTTCTCGGGAACACTTAAAAATCCTCCGATTGTTGGTGTAACTGGGTGAACTGAGCGGCCTCCGATAATCTCAACCAATTGATCACCGATATTTTTTACAGTTGTCGCTAGGGTGAAAAGCTCTGGTCGTTCCCGATGAAGTTCAACAGCATTAATTACATCTAAATAATCAGGGAGCGCAAGGAAAAACAAGTGTAGAGAATGTGATTGTATAATTTGACCGGCCAACAAGGCTTTTCTAAGAGCAATAATATTCGGCGTAACTTCAACATTAAAAGCATTTTCGACTGCTTTGATGGAAGCGAGAGTGTGAGCCGTTGGACAAACTCCGCAGATTCTAGCAGTAATAAATGGCGCATCCATATAGTTTCTACCTGAGACTAATTTTTCGAAAAGTCTTTCGCCTTCATCAAGTTTTAATTTCGCATGGCCAGTCTTGTAATTTAGTTTTAGTTTTCCATGTCCTTCGATTTTACATATATAGTGATTTAAAACTGCTTCTTTCATCTTGTTTGTTCCTTACTTTTCTTTTGGATATAATTCTTTATATTCATTAGTTTGTGCATAAAATGTTTTTAATAATTCTTTAGTTTTGTCTTCTCCAAATTTGTCTTCAAAAACATTCTTTAGAGCTTTATAATTCCCGCCAGACAAGGGTCCGAAGCAGCCCCAGCATCGTAAGCCTCGGGAAGGACAGATTGCTTCGCAACCACCTTTTGTTATCGAGCCAAGGCAGGGTTCGCCTTCTAGTAGTAAACAGGTTATTTCCTTTGATTTGCATTCCAAACAGACTGGTGAGCGAATTTCGGTTGGTTTACCTCCTGAGATAACGGATGATAAAAATCTAGCGAGTTCATTTTGGTTTATTGGACAACCGGGTAAACGATAATCGATATCAATATAATATGAAACTGGTTTAGGTGACTTACTCTTTGTCTTGTAGTCATTCCCATAAATCTCTTTGATGCCGTTTTCCCACTCTCTTTGGTTGAAAATTGCTTGGATCCCACCAAGTTCAGCACAACTTCCTAGTGTCACAATATACTTAGAAACGGCTCGAGCTTGCTTTGTAATGTCAATATCCTCTTCTGTGATTGGGCTACCTTCTATAAAAGTTATGTCAAAAGGCCCAAGATTGTGATTATCAGAAGCAAGACGCCAATTAGCGATATCTGTTTGTTCGTTTATAAGGGCTAGTTTTTCTCGAAGGTCAATCAATACGAGTTCGCAGCCCTCGCAATCAGTTAAATCAAAAATCGCAATTTTGAGTTTTTGATTGCTTACTAGTTGCTGATCATTGCTGTCTGATATTGTGGGTATTTTTGATTTTGAATTTAACATATTTATTTTATATTAATTATTATTTAAACGCTTCCCAATTATTTTTTATCTCAGACCAGGTGAAGGTTGGTCCGTCGAGACAAACATATTTATCTCCACACGTGCAATGTTGACATTTTCCTTTGCCGCACTGCATCTGTCTTTCAAGCATGAGATAGATTCTATCGTCTTTGATCCCGATTTTTTTCAGCTTTTTTATGGCTGGTTCAAACATAACAGGCGGCCCACAAATTATTGAAAAAGCATCACAATCGATATCAACCTTGGATAAAAGATCTGTCACCTTTCCAATGTGGCCAGTCCACTCGCCATCGGCCTCGTCACAAGATAAAAATACATCAAACGATTTTTGCCATTTAGCAAGATCGGCTTTATAGATATAATCTATTGGGCTTTTTGCACCAACCAACACTTTTAATTGTCCAACAATCTTTGGGTTTTGTTCGACCGTTCTAATAAAGGATCTTAATGGTGCTAGTCCAATCCCGCCAGCCAAAACAAGAACTTGGTGACCAGCCATTTTGTCGAAATCAAAATAATTTCCATACGGACCAGCAATCCAGACTGAATCTCCCACCTTTAAGCGATGGAGTGCTTGTGTGTTGTTCCCTACACTTCGAACTGCAATCTGCAAATCTGGCAAATCGACCTTTGTGCTAGTGATGGTTAAAACAGACTCACCAAAGCCAAGATTTGAGACCATAATAAACTGGCCTGGTTCGAAAATAAATTCATTGCCAACTCTTTTGTCGCAAAATTCTAAAATCAACGACTTAGTTGACGGAGAGAGCCCGTTTATCTTTTTAACTCTCATTTCATTTGGAATATTATTATTTTGTATGTTTTTCATCTTTAATCAATTCTTTTAAAACCTCTCGAAAGTTTATATTGGCAGGGCAGAAGGTGATGCAGCGACCACAATCAATGCACCCAGGGAATCCATATTCACGGGGCATCCTTACAAATTTATGGTAATACCAATTGTATATTCGATCCTTAAACTCAGGGCGGAAATTATGAAATGAAACCTTGGCAAAATCCGGTAACATACATGAATCCCAGGTTCGACTACGACAACCCTGACAATCCTTTTTTATATTTTGTGTAATCTCTATTTGGTCTTCGATTTTAAAGCAATAGCAAAGTGGACAAACATAACTACAGATACCACAGTTTAAACATGTCTTTGCGAGCCTATCCCAAATTGGATTTTCGTATGAATTTTCGACAATTTTGTCTAAACGTGGATGATAGATAGTCTCATCTTGTAGGTGGCTGGTTGAAAGTGTACCGACATTCCCTTCATGCCCAAAGTATGGTTTTCGTATGATAGCTTCCCCGAATTCACTAAAAGGGAAAGCGAGAAAATGATCCTTATCGACACGTTGCAAATATAAATCACAATTTATAGTATTTGTTGGAGGCAAAGAATCAATGATGATTGTTTTAATTTTATAACGTCTCTCTTTGTATTTATCATCGTTAATGGGTTTTGCCATTACTTTATCAAGATAAAAAATACCTTCTCCGTCTCTACGATTTAAACCAAAAATAATGAATTCAGTATCTATTGGAGGGGATACTTTGTTGTTTTTAAATTTAAAAAGCGTTTCATTTGAAGGTAGTATATATTTTTTTGGAGGCAAAACGGTTTGCCCATAGTTTAGGGAAAGATCTTTGAAAGATGATATTTTTCCAAATCTAAACTTTGATGTAACTGCCTTCTTATCCTCTGTTGGGCCAAAAACTGGCCAATCTTTAAGCAGATCGCTGAGAAAACTAGATAAATCTTTTTTATGAATCGCCAAGCTCATTTGTTAACTCCGACTCAAAGCATTGTCTATTTTTTTTAAGACATCATTCATTTCAGACTCCGATTTGACGATATAATCACAAGCACCAAATCTTTCGGCCGCTGATCTAATATGTTCATCTGAAAGAGCGGTTAGTATTATTACCTTAACTTTGCTGTAGTCGCTATTTGATTTAATTATATCTAATATATGAAGTCCGTCCATTTGTGGCATCATTATATCTAAAAGTAACAAATTGAAAGCTTCCTTTTTCATTAAGTTTAAGGCTTTTTGTCCATCATTAGCAATTGTTGTTTCATAACCTTGTGAATCAAGCATGGATTTGTAAATATTACAGATAGATTTGTTATCGTCAACAACCAATATCTTAGTTTTCATATCCCTCCTAATTGTAAGAAATTATAACCTTTTTGTAGGATGGAAACAACCAATTCAGAACTTTATACGGAAAGACTTGACAGTCTTATAGCGCGAGTGCTAATATTAGTTAGCACTCAAATATAAAGAGTGCCAATTTCAAATGACGAGATAATGTTACGGATTTGGAGGTATGATTGAATCCTCGCCTAGAATCTATTTTGGAGGCAATAATCGCTGAGTACATTGAAACCGCAGAACCGGTCGGCTCATTAACTCTGTCAGAAAAATATAAGTTTCCATATTCCCCGGCAACAATACGCGCCTGCATGGCTGTATTAGAAGAGGATGGTTTCATCTTTCAACCTCATACGTCGGCAGGAAGGATACCGTCGGAAAAGGGTTATCGCTATTTTGTGGATATGGTTAAAAATGAGCAAGAAGAATTGCAACAGCGTGAGGAGAGGATGATTCAGAGACGCTTAAAACAACAAAACGCTCGTACAGAAAGGCTTGTTGATTTAGCGGCAATGACATTAGCTGATATGACCGGGAATATTGGGGTTGTAAGTTACGCAGACACTCTCTATTCTCATGGTCTTTCCAACCTCTTTAGGCAGCCAGAATTTATATTTGATCCAGGTAATGTTTTAAGAGTTGCAGAAGTCTTAGATAGACTAGATGAGTTAATCAGAGAAATACCAAGAGTATCTGGTACAAATGTTTATATTGGAAGCGAGTCACCTGTCGGAAAATCATCCGGGTGCTCATTGGTAGTTTCGAGTTTTGTAAGACCAGAATTTGGTGGTGGGTATCTACTGGTTTTAGGACCAACCAGAATGTTCTATCCGAGAACTATTGCCGTAATTGATGAAGTAAAAAGCTTATTAGAATCAGCTACATAGAGAGGAAAATAATATGAAAGAAAAGAATAAAGACAATACAATAAATATGACAAAAGAGCTCGAGGAAGTTAGGGCTTTATTGCAGCGAACACAAGCCGATTTTGTAAATCACAGACGCCGGAGTGAAGAAGATAAATTTAATTTTATTAAACTAGCCACAGCAGACGTGATAGGTCAGATATTACCCGTATTGGATAATTTTGATTTAGCCGCTAAGCATGTTCCAAAAAATCTTGTGAGTGACAATTGGGTTATAGGAATCCAGGCAATAGAGAAACAGCTGGAACAAGTATTGTCTACAAACGGTTTAGAAAAAATTGATACAAATGGGCAGCTATTCGATCCTAATATGCACGAAGCAATATCTGAGGTCTCGGACAATAAATTTAAGAATAACGAAATCGTAAAAGAAAGTATGGCTGGATATCTATTAAATGGAAAATTAATAAGACCAGCTAAAGTGATTGTTAATAATATTAATAGAGAGGAGTAAAAAATGGGGAAAATAATAGGAATTGATCTAGGAACTACAAATTCAGCTATGGCGGTAATGGAGGGGGGAGAACCAAAGGTTATCCCAAATGCAGAGGGCAATCGAACTACGCCATCAGTTGTTGCCATGAGTAAAAATGGAGAGAGATTGGTGGGTCAAATTGCCAAGAGACAAGGGGTGATAAATTACGAAAACACAATATTTTCAGTAAAAAGATTAATTGGACGAAGCTATGATGATGCAGAAGTTAAGAAAGACATTGAATTAATGCCTTATAAAATTGTCAAAAAAGATTCAGGCGTTAGCGTTGTTATGTCTGGAAAGGATTATAGCCCCTCGGAAATATCGGCCATGACTTTGGCGAAGCTAAAAGTAGACGCTGAAGCCTACCTTGGTGAAAAAGTGTCTGAAGCGGTTATTACTGTGCCAGCTTACTTTAACGATACGCAGAGACAAGCAACGAAAGATGCTGGCAAAATTGCCGGATTGGAAGTTAAAAGAATTATTAATGAACCAACGGCAGCCGCTTTGGCCTATGGATTGGACAAGAAAAAAGAAGAAAAAATCGCTGTTTATGATTTAGGTGGCGGTACTTTTGATATTTCAATTTTGGAACTTGGTGATGGTGTTTTTGAGGTTAAATCAACCAACGGAGATACTCACCTTGGGGGAGACGACTTTGATCAAGTGATTATAGATTGGTTGGCGGAAGAGTTTAAGAAAGAACAAGGAATCGATCTAAAAAACGACACAGCGGCGCTACAAAGGCTAAAAGAGGCTGCCGAAAAAGCAAAAATCGAATTGTCGAGTACCAATGAAACTGAAATAAACATTCCTTTTGTAACTGCAGATGCGTCTGGACCAAAACACTTGGTTTATAAAATGACGCGATCGAAGTTGGAGAACATTGTTGAAGAATTGGTTAAAAAGACCATAAAGCCATGTGAAACAGCACTTAAAGATGCTGGCCTGAAGGTTGGTGATGTCAATGAAGTTATTCTGGTGGGTGGAATGACAAGAATGCCAATTGTTCAAAAAACGGTTAAAGACTTCTTTGGTAAAGAGCCCCTAAAAGGGGTTAATCCAGACGAGGTAGTCGCAATCGGAGCGGCCATTCAAGGAGGTGTTCTTGGAGGAGAAGTTAAAGATGTCTTGCTCTTGGACCTTACTCCTCTCTCTCTAGGAATTGAGACACTTGGAGGGGTTTCTACTAGATTAATTGAGAAGAACACAACTATTCCGACAAGTGCTTCACAAGTCTTTTCAACTGCGGCCGACAATCAAACTTCAGTAGAAATAAATGTTCTTCAGGGTGAACGTGAATTTGCAAATGATAATAAAGCCCTCGGTAGGTTTATTCTTGATGGTATCCCCCCAGCCCCGCGTGGCATTCCACAAGTTGAAGTCACTTTTGATATCGACGCAAACGGAATTGTTCATGTTACAGCGAAGGACAAAGCAACAGGAAGAGAACAAAAAATCACTATAACGGCGTCGAGTGGATTGAGCGATGTAGAAATTGAGCGAATGCAAAAAGAGGCAGAAGCTCATGCAGAAGAAGATAAAAAAAGGAAAGAATTGGTTGATCTTAGAAATATGTCAGATGCGCTTATTTATACAGCCGAAAAAACCATGAAGGAAGCGGGGGAGAAGGCTACAGACGCAGATAAGGCGGAGGTTGAGACAAAGATCAATGACTTGAAGAGTGCTAAGGGCGGGGATGACAAAGAAGAAATGCAAAAAGCCTATGATGCTTTGAGTGAGTCTATTCAAAAAGTTGGTGCAGCCATGTATGGTCAAGCCGGAGGTGAAGAAGTAAAGGAAGAAGTAGAAAAACAAACCGAAGAAGCGGTTGAAGGCGAAATAGTTGACGAAGAGAAGAAAAACGAAGAAAGCAAATAATATATTTAGAGCTAATAGGGTAGCCAAAGGCTACCCTATATAGCCCAGCGTAAATATGACAGAAAAAAAAGATTATTATGATGTTTTGGGTGTTTCAAAAAACGCCACAAACGATGAGTTAAAAAAAGCTTATCGTAAGTTAGCTTTGAAGCATCACCCAGACAAAGGAGGGGGCAAAGAATCTGAAGCAAAATTCAAAGAAATCAATGAGGCATATTCAGTACTTTCTGACTCGGAGAAACGAAAAGCCTATGATCAATTTGGCCACTCTGGTCCATACGGATCCGGTAATGGAGGGTTCAATCAACAATACCAGCAGTCTGGAGGATTTAACGGTCAAAACGTTGATTTTGATTTCTCTGATTTAGGTGGCTTTGGCGATATATTTGAAACTTTTTTTGGAGGGGGCAGAGGCTCTCAGCAAAGAAATCGTGGTTCTGACATTGAAGCCAGCATCAGGATTGATTTTAGAGAAGCCGTTTTTGGTGTAGAAAAAGACTTTAAAATGCTAAAGAATAACCAATGTAGCCGGTGTAAAGGGGGTGGCGTTGAACCTGGATCTGGGCAAAAAACTTGTCCGACTTGTCATGGGAAGGGTCAAGTTCAAAGCCAATCAAGAACAATCTTTGGCTCATTTTCACAAAATTCAATTTGTCCGGAATGTCATGGTAAAGGGAATATCCCGGAAAAAAAATGTTCAAAATGTGGCGGAAATGGTCGTATTAAAGAACAAGTTACGGTGAAAGTAAAGATACCAGCAGGGATTGACGACGGCCAAAGCATCCGAATAAACGGCCAAGGCGAAGCAGCCGAGCACGGCGGGACTGCAGGCGATCTATATCTAAGAATAAAAGTTATCTCAGATAGAAGATTTGTACGTGTTGGCTTTGATATAAAAAACGAAGTCGAAATTACATTCCCAGAAGCAGCCTTAGGTACAAAAATTGATATCGAAACCATAGATGGCAAAGTAAGCTTAAAAATTCCTCCAGGCACACAGAGCAGGAAAGTTTTTAGATTAACAAACAGAGGGGTTCCAAAATTGTCAAATAAGAACCGCGGAGACCATCTAGTTACAATTAACGTAATAACACCAACAAACTTAACCCGTAAGCAGAAGAAACTTTTAGAAGAATTTAGTTCTGATAATGGTTGGTTTTAAGAAAAACTATATATCGATTATTATAAAAATTGTCACGGGTAATATGATTATGAACTCAATAAATCTAAATAATGCGGCCCTGTTTTCTAATTGATAAATGGGACAGATTCCGTACAACTCTATTCTATTGACGACCTGATATCGTCATCTTATAATCATACTAGAACTTTAAATAAGGAATTGTATGACTCCTTCATGGGATTTGTTCATTATATTATTTTTTGTGATCATGACTGTTTATGGCCTTCTTTTGGGTCGTGGTCGTGTTTTTAATATATTGATCAATACTTATGTTGGTTATGTTGTTGCAACCGAATTGGGCAATCTTGTATATGATTATGTCTTAAAGGCTTCTAGCGTCTCGCATTCAATCAGTATTTCTTTGTTTGGGGTTAAGCTTCTTGTCTTTGCTTTGACCATTTTTATATTAACAATGAGATCAGAACTGGCCGGGACCAACGAAGACTCTACTACTAGCTCGCTGTATACAGCTGGTTATGGATTTCTAGCGGCGGGCTTGATGCTTTCTAGTGTAATGACTTTCTTGCCTGTTCCGGATCGAATTAATTTATTCAATAACAGCCAAATAGCTTCACAGGTCTTTAATTATCGATATTTTTGGATTATCGGTCCAATCGCAATTATTGCTATTTCTGGTATAGCAGGACGTTTGTTTCGCAAATAGCATGCGAAAGATAATAAGGCATCTTTTTGAGTCTTTAAAGCGTAGATCTATATTTCTTAGATAACAATTTTGATCAAAAGATTTTTTTATTAATAATGTGATGCTGAACTGTAATTAGTATAAACAAAAAAATCTTTCAATCCGGAAAGGTTTATAAAGATTCATTCATTATTTTTTTGTAGAAATATAGATAGATACGCAGGTTTTTATCCTAAATGGTAGCGGGGGGAGGACTCGAACCTCCGA
>CAZQGP010000063.1:0-9691 GCA_964593075.1 uncultured Candidatus Saccharibacteria bacterium | reverse complement strand
AATTCAGGAACTCAAAAAAACAGAATACCAATAATTGCCATTATATTTTTTATCTTGGTTTTGGGCATAGTTGGGCGTCTATTTCAAATTCAAGCCTTTAAGCATGATTATTATCACAAAATCGCGTCAGCGCAACACTGGATAAAGGATGAAATTCCAGCCAAAAGAGGGAAAATATTTGCTCGTGATACTGTTGCCAAAACATCGTATCTGTTGGCAACCAATCAAGCCCTTGATTTAGTATTTGTGGAACCGGAAAAACTTGCGAACAAAGACGAGGCTGCTCAATTTCTTGCTGAAATCTTGGGGATGGATAAAAATGAACTTATAACAAAGTTTGGAACTTCAAAAACCTACGTACCCATAAAAAGGAGACTAACCAAGGAAGAAGGCGATAAAATACGTTTAAAGAAAATGAAAGGGGTTGGATTAACAGCCGAAAACTGGAGATATTATCCTGAGAATATGCTTGCCTCGTCTGTTCTTGGTTTTGTAAATGGGGAATTCAAAGGGAACTATGGCTTAGAGGAGTATTTTGATGAAGACTTAAGCGGTACCCCAGGTATTTTGAAAGAAGAGGCTGATCATTCGGGTGTAAAAATAGCTTTTGGTGATAATGTCACAAAATTACCAGTAGATGGAAATGATTATTATTTAACTATAGACAGATATATTCAAGGTGAGTCTGAGAAATTACTTAATGAATCTGTAAAAAAATTTAGTGCTGCGGGTGGACAAATAATTGTTATGGATCCAAAAACGGGAGCAATCCTAGCGATGGCAAATAATCCAAGTTATGATCCAAATAAATATTCAGATGTAAAAATAAACGATTATGATGTTTTTAAGAATAAAGCAGTTTTAGATTCGTATGAACCCGGATCAGTTTTTAAGGTTATTACTTTAGCAAGTGGTCTTGATGCGAATCAAATTACACCAGAAACAACATATATTGATACTGGGAACCTTAAATTAGACGGTTATACCATAATGAATTCCGATAAAAAGGCTCATGGTGAGCAAAACATGACTTATGTGTTGGAAAATTCATTGAATACTGGTTCAACTTGGGTTGAAGAAAAATTAGGTAAAGATAGTTTTTATAATTATGTGAGAAAGTTTGGTTTTGGCGAACTTTTAGGCATAGAATTGCCAGGCGAAGTAAGCGGGAAGGTTTATGAACCAAAAGATTTAAATAACCATGGCTATGCAACAATGAGTTTTGGTCAAAGCATCTCGGTAACTCCCCTGCAAATGATCACGAGTTTTGCGGCGATTGCTAATAACGGAGTAATGATGAAACCATATTTGGTTGATAAGGTTACAAATAGTAATGGCAAAAATGAAACAACCAAACCAAAAGAGATTAGACAAGTTATCTCACAAAAAGCAGCCTTGGATATTACTAAAATGATGACTTCAGTTGTCGAAAAAGGGCATGGTCAGCAAGCAAAAGTAATAGGGTACCAAGTGGCCGGGAAAACAGGTACTGCTCAAGTCCCAGATCCAAACGGGGGATATGATGCGAACAAAAATATTGGTACTTTTATTGGTTTTGCTCCAGCTAGCGATGCACACTTTGTTGTTCTGGCAAAAATCGATGAACCAAAAGGAATTCCTTGGGCCGAAAGTTCCGCCGCACCGATAGTAGGCAGCATGCTTGATTTCTTACTAAAGTATTATCAAGTTCCACCCACTGTGGTAGGTAATTAATGAAAAAATATTACAAAATTGTTGTTGTTTCACTTTTTAGGGTTTTTACTTCCCTATATTTGAAAAAAAACAAAATTGAAGTAATCGCAATTACGGGAAGTGCCGGAAAAACAACGACAAAAAATGCAATTTCTCAACTTCTTGACGACAAAAAGACATACATTCCAACCGAAAATTACAATACTGAGATTGGGTTGCCGCTCAGTATTTTCAAAGAAGAACTTCCAAAAAATTTACTGAGTACTAAATCCTGGTTAGTTGTTCTTTGGCATATGAACGCGAAGCTTTTGTTTAAAAAGGCTGAGTATCATAGGATAGTATTAGAGATGGGCGCTGATCATCCAGGGGACATTAAATATTTAACCTCATTTGTTAAGCCAAATATTTCTGTCGTAACGACTATTTTGCCGGTACACACAGAAAACTTCAGAAATATTGAAGAAATATCTTCTGAAAAAAGCCAGATATTATCCAGTTTGACTGAAAAAGATGTTGCCGTTTTGAATTATGATGATCATAAAGTTAGGGAAATGAAAAATAAAACAGCTAGTCATATTATTTGGGTTGGTCAGAACCAAAAAGCCGATTTGAGAGTCGATAAAATAAAGCTATCATTTACAGGGATGACTTTTGATCTACACTGGAAAGAAGACAATCAGCTCATAAATATGCAGATTATTGCTCCACAACTACTGACATCCTTGTTATCAGCTTTGGCGGTTTGTCTTTATCTTGGCGAAGATTTGTCGATCTTAGCAAAGAGATTGGAAAAAATTGAATCTCAACCAGGACGCATGAACTTAATTCCCGGACTGAACGGTTCTATTATTATTGATGATAGTTATAATGCAAATCCTAGCTCGGTCGTAGCGGCGCTTGAAGTTTTAGCTCAATTACCGGGTCGCAGAATTGCAGTTTTGGGAAGCATGAATGAATTAGGAGAATATGAAAAAGAAGGGCATATTAAAGTAGGCAAAGAAGCTGCTAAAATATGTGACATAGTTGTTTTAGTAGGGGATATTTCCAATAAGTATATAAGCCCAGAGGTGATAAAAACTATAAACAAGAAGTTTGTTATTTCATTTGAAACGCCTTACCAGGCAGGAAAATATTTAAAGACGATTATTAAAAAGAATGATATTATACTGGTTAAAGGTTCTCAAAATAAAGTTTTTGTTGAAGAAACAACTAAAATGATTATGGCAGAACCTCAAAAAGCGAGCATGCTACTAGTTCGTCAAACAGAATTTTGGCAAAAGAAAAAGAAAGAATCTTTTCAAAATATTAAATAGGAGAATAAATGGTCATTCAATCAATCATTATAAATGAAACAGCAATTACACCGTTATTAACAAAATTATTTGCATATTCGGCAATTACTTTTTTATTAGCAATGATTTTGACTCCTCTGTTTACTTATTTTGCATACAAATACCAATGGTGGAAGAAAATCCGTGATACTGCATGGATTGGCGGTGAGAAAGAAAAAGCTCCTGTTTATCACAAACTTCATGCAGCGAAGCACCGCCGTAACATCCCAACCATGGCTGGGGTTATTATTTGGACTTCGGTAGCCATAATGACGCTGGCTTTTAATTTTGATCGAGCTCAGACTTGGTTGCCTCTCTTTACTCTTTTATCGGTCGGTTTGCTGGGTTTAGCAGATGACTATATTAATATACGTTCAACGGGGGGGTTGGCAGGCATGAGATCCCGAATCAAAATGTCCTGGTTATTAATCTTTGCTTCAATTGGTGCCTGGTGGTTTTACGGGAAACTTGGCTGGAATATTATTCATATACCAGCCTGGGGTGATTTGACCATCGGTTGGCTATATATACCACTCTTTATTTTTATTTTTGTGGCAACTGCAAATGCGGTAAATATTACCGATGGACTTGATGGTCTCGCCGGGGGGTTGTTATCAATAGCTTTTGGCTCTTATTCTTTTATTTCATTTTTTCAAGGGAATTATGGTTTAGCGATATTTTGTGGTTGCGTTGCGGGGGCAACCCTGGCTTATACTTGGTTTAATATATTCCCTGCGCGCTTTTTTATGGGAGATACCGGGGCTGTGGCCCTAGGAGCAACATTGGGGGTAGTTGCTTTGCTGACGAACACTGTTTTAATTCTTCCGTTAATTGGTATCGTATTTGTTGTCGAGACCCTCTCAGTTATAATCCAATTATTCTCAAAAAAATTTAGACATGGCAAGAAAGTTTTTTTATCTGCTCCTATACACCATCATTTTGAAGCAAAAGGTTGGCCGGAATCGAAAGTTACAATGCGTTTTTGGGTTATAGGGGCCATCTTTGCTGTAACAGGTATCGCAATCGCATTAATTGGCAGGGGATAGGAAAATAATGGCTTTATCAAGGAGTGCAAGGAAAGCCAACACCCAGAGTGGTTTGGGAAATCCAGATTACATATTAACAATTGTTATCGCTTTACTCGTGATATTTGGTTTAATAATGATTTCTTCTGCCTCTGTTGTTCTTGGTAGAAATGATACTGGGGATCCGAACTATTATTTTTTTGCTCAACTAAAGTGGGTTGGGTTTGGCATAGTAGTTCTTATTGCTGGCTATAAAATTGATTACCGCTTATGGCGTAAATTTGCTCCAGTTCTGATGTTAATAACTGTAATTGCGCTGGTTGCAGTTTTTTTACCAGGTATAGGGATAAACAGAAATGGGGCGAATAGGTGGGTGAATCTGGGCTTTACTGCTTTCCAACCGTCCGAACTGGCTAAATTGGCTTTGATTGTTTATTTAGCGGCTTGGTTTGAGAATAAAGGGAATGAAGTGAAGAAATGGACAACAAGCACTATACCATTTGTGTTAATGATATTAATTATTGGGGGTCTGGTTATGAAACAGCCAGACATGGGAACAACCGTTATCCTAGCCCTAACGGCGGGAGTTATGTATATTGTAGCGGGTGCGAGATTGTCTCATATCTTAATAATGATTATTACGGCTATTGGTTTAGGCTGGTATTTAATTAAAACTTCTGCTTATAGAATGAGTCGTTTTATGATTTTCTTAAATCCAGAGTCTGATAGTAGCGGTCAAGGATACCATGTTAATCAAGCCTTGTTGGCAATTGGGTCTGGAGGTCTAATTGGGCTTGGATTTGGGAAATCTAGACAGAAATTTAGTTATCTTCCTGAAGCAGCAACGGATTCTATTTTTGCAGTTATCTCTGAAGAACTGGGGATAATCGGTTCTAGTTTTACTCTCATTTTGATTACGATATTTGGCTATCGTGGATATAAAATAGCGCGTGAAGCCCCGGATGTTTTTTCAAGATTGTTAGCAGTTGGAATTACAACTTGGATTATTGGTCAATCGCTCGTTAATATTATGGCAATTCTTTCTATGATGCCCCTGACTGGGGTTCCCTTACCATTTATAAGCTACGGAGGATCATCGATTGTTATGCTTATGCTGGCTTGTGGTATACTTTTAAATATCAGTAAACACACGCAGAAAGGAGAGAGGAATGCGCATAATAGTCTCAGGGGGAGGAACTGGTGGGCATATATCGCCAGTTTTGGCCGTAGTCAATGAGTTAGAAAAATACGATCATTCAATAGAAATATTATATATTGGGTCAAAAGAAGGACTGGAAAGTAAAATCGTCCCACAGACTGGGATTGATTACAGAGCTATTTCATGTGGAAAATTTAGAAGATATCATCAAAATAATCTATTAAATATATTTGATCCTACTACACTATTTAAAAACTCAAAGGATCTAATTAATTATCGTAAAGGAGTTATTGAAGCAAAAAAAATTATTGAGGAATTTGATCCCGAAGTGGTATTCACTAAAGGCGGCTATGTTAGCTTGCCTGTAGGCAAAGCAGCCATTAGTCTTGGATATCCTTTGGCAATCCATGAATCTGATAGTGTTATAGGTTTGTCTAACCGTCTTCTTGCAAAAAAAGCGGATAAAATTTGTGTTGCATACCCGATTGAAAATTACAAAAAAGAACACTTGGAAAATTTAATTTATACAGGCAACCCAATAAGGGAAGATATCTATGGTGGCGATAAAGAACGCGGGGTTGAGGAGTTTAAACTTGAAAAAGACCTTCCCACCATTATGATTATAGGCGGAAGTCAAGGAGCTTTGATTATCAACCAGATAATATCGGATTCTTTAACAGATTTACTAAAAAAGTATCAATTAATACATGTTGCAGGAGAGAGAGATTACGACTGGCTCACATATAAGTCACAACAACTAGATAAAAGCTTGACAAAGAATTATCATTTATTTAATTTTCTCTCAAGTAGTTTAAAAGATGCATATGCCGCCAGCGATTTAGTGATATCAAGAGCCGGTAATAACGTTATTGCCGAACTGGCCGCACTCTCGAAGCCTACTATCTTGATTCCACTATCAACATCTGCGAATGACCACCAGTCAGTAAACGCACAGATTTTATCGCAATCAGGAGCGGCAGTATTGATGCTTCAAGAACATTTGTCTCCCCAGAAACTTTCTAGACAAATAGATATTTTATTTGAAAGACCTGACGAGTTGGAGTCAATGGCGAAAAGCATCGAAAAATTTGCCAAAAAAGATGCTGCTGAAGTTGTGGCGAAAGAGATAATAAGTCTAGCAAAAGAATACCAAAAAAATGAAATTAAGAACGAGGAGTAGACTAAACAAACGAGGAAAGATGAATCGAGGGGGGTTTAGACAGCCTTCTATTTATTCAAGGACTCAACAAGACCCTGAGAAAAAAAACTATAAAAAAATATTTCTAAGTCTTAGTCTAATAATATTGGTATGTGGGAGTGTTTATCTATTATTTCTGTCTCCTATATTTAAGATAAATGAAATAGAGCTTAATCAAATTAAATATCAAGACAAAAAGGTTATTAGTAAAACTCTTTCAGATTACAAAAATAAAATAATTTTTAACGATAATTTATTGTTTATTTCCCCTAGGGGCTTAAAAAATGAGCTTATGTTATTACCTGGAATAAAGAACGTAGTCATTATAAAAAAATACCCAAACACCCTTATTCTCCAATTTGAAGAGAGAGAACCTGTTTTTGTCTGGCAATCCTTGGATCATAAATATTTGGTTGATGACTCTGGTACAATTTGGTCAAACTATGAAGATAAATATGCCAATCTACCGCTCGTAATTGATAGCAAAAATGTTCCTACTTCGATAGGTAAAAAACCAGTCGCAGCCAACTTTAGTCGCTTTATTAACGATTTACGTGATAATTTTCTAATAATAACCGGTGTTAAATATAGTAAAATGGAGGTTATCGATACGACAAACGAGCTTAAAGTAGTTTCAACTGATGGATGGTATGCTTATTTTGACACAACAAGATATGCAAAAAACGAACTATTGAATTTAAATAAAATTTTAGAAGAAGCCAAGAAGACCAATAAAAAAACTTTGGAATATATTGATTTGCGAATTGAAAATAAAATATTCTACAAATAGCCTAGTTAAGAATTTTGTATATAATATTCATTATTACAACGAGGTGCGATATAGATAATGATGATTAGTTTCTACATGATATAATATAGCAATAAGGTTTAGTATTTTAATTTAATCGAAAGGAAAAGATGAGCGAACAAGAAGTAAACATTAAGTTAGACGATCAGACGGCAAAAGGGAATTATGCCAACAATTTGTTAGTTTCTCACACAAAGGACGAGTTCGTGGTTGACTTTATAAGTCTTTTCCCCCCCCAAGCATTGGTTGTAACCCGCGTTTTTACAACTCCTGGCCACATGAAAAGAATAAGCAATGCTTTGATAGAAAATATTAAAAATTATGAGCAGCACTTCGGGAAAATTGACGAATCAAATTTGCCGGATCAAAAAATCGGTTTTAGAAATAAATAATAATTGACTAATCGTGTTATGGTGGGAGTGAAAATGAAAACAAAAAGAATTGCTTACTATGTTCTATGGGTGATTACTGGGATATTGTGTGCTATTTTGGCAGCAGGCATGATTGAGCTAGCCTCCTACTCAATCGTCGACAGATTGTCTTTGACGGCAGTTTTGTATGGAGTATTAATAACAGAAGGTATTATATTCGGTCTTATTATTGGTCCCATAGCCTGGAAAAAAATTTATGTGGAAGGGGCTAGGGGGGAAAAATATATCGAAACGAAATAGTCTGTGTTAAGGAAGGTTTCCTTGATGTAATAAGCACTATTTATGACCCTAAAGAGTTGTAAGTTGGCATAACGAAAAAAATGATTAAAAAAATAATATTTTTATTATTAGGAATAATATTTGTACCAGCCATTACGTTAGGAGCAGTTCAATCTGTTGGAAATGGACAGGAAAAGATTTTGTCTTACCAAAATAAATCAGAACTAACTCCATCTGGTAAATTAATCTCCGAAGAGAGAATTATATATGATTTTGGCTCAAATAAAAAACATGGGATTTTTCGTAATTTTCCGACAGTATACAAACCGCGCAAGGGAAATCCCCATCAAGAAGTGAATATAATTTCGGTTACTGACGAGACGGGAGAAAGTCAGCCTGTTACAACCTCCGGATTAAATATTTTAACTGCTCAAATAGGAGATGAAAACAAGCTTGTTACGGGAGTCAAAACGTATATTATCAAATACGAGGTCGATAGGGTTATTAACTCGGTTAATGGGAGTGATCAATTTTACTGGAATTTTATTGGTGATGGTTGGAATGTGCCAATTGAAAAGGCTTCAATTTTCCTTAACTTGCCAAAAAGTTTTGAAGGGAAAGAGATAACATCTGTTTGTTACAAGGGCGCTTTTGCAGATGCAAGTGAATGTTTACTTAGTAGCTATTCTAAAAATATAATTCAAAAAGAAATTATCTATAATCAAAATAACCTGAATCCGCATGAAGCCATGACGATAAAAATAGAATTTCCAAAAAATTACTTCCCAGTTGTCAGTGCATGGGAAATTTTTATTTGGGAATCTCCTTGGTATCTTGGGGTTCCAATTATCTCATTGATCATATTTTTCTTTTGGTGGTATGTTAAAGGTCGGGACCCAAGAGGAAGAGGCACAATAGTTCCACAGTACGAGGCACCAAAAGAGATTGAGCCAGCGGAAGCATTCATAATAAATAGAGGGGCACTTGACAATAAAGGGTTAACTGCTCAGATTATTTATCTCGCAAGTGCTGGCTATATCAAAATAAAAAGAATTGAAGAAAAAAAATTAATCGGCAAGAAAGTTGATTATGAACTAGAAAAAATTCAAGAATCTTCACAAAATATTAAAATATTTAATCAAAAAATAATGTTAGCGCTATTTAAAGAGGGCAGTACTATAAAACTTTCTGATCTTGATAATAACTTTGCTTCTGATTATCGACAAATTAAAAAACAGATTTTTCGTTCAGTAATAGATGCTGGGTATTATAGATCAAACCCAGTTGTAATAAAAGTTGTGTATTTGGTTATATCACTTGTCATCTTACTTGCTGGAATTGGTATAGCTTCATACATGGTGTTTTCGGCTGTGGGATATATCTCGTTTATTCTCCCAGGATTATTTTTAGCTGCCTTTGCGTTTATTATGCCCATTAAAACCGTAAAAGGCTCTTTAATGAAAGAGTATTTGTTGGGACTTAGAGAATTTATCAAGGTTGCAGAAGCCGATAGAATCAAGTTCCACAACGCTCCTAAGAAAAATCCGGCTAAATTCGAAGAATTATTGCCTTACGCAATGATTTTTGGTTTAGAAAAAGAGTGGGCACAACAATTTGAGGATATATACAAAAATCCACCAGATTGGTATGTTGGAAACTATGCAGCATTTAGTGTGGTTGCCTTCACTGACAGTCTTCACGAGTTTAGTGCTAATACCTCAAGCACATTTACTTCGGTTAGTAGCTCAGGAGGAGGTGGTGGGGGATTCTCTGGTGGCGGAGGTGGCGGAGGTGGCGGAGGAAGCTGGTAAACGAATTTGTGTTATAA
>CAZQGP010000062.1:0-8841 GCA_964593075.1 uncultured Candidatus Saccharibacteria bacterium | reverse complement strand
CTTCTACCGCCACCTACACTCTCCAAGACAACCTATCAGTTACAAATGATCTTGCCATTAACTCTGGAACTCTCGATGTTTCTAGTAATAACTACTCAACGACGATTGGTGGAAGTTATTCTAACTATGGTACCTTTAACGCAAGAAACGGAACAGTCAATATGGCAGCGGCAAGTACCGGTAAAACTCTCGCCGGGACGATGACTGGAACATCTAAATTTAATAACCTAACCTTTAATAATGCTGCAGGTGGGTGGATCGTTAACGGTAGTTTAGAAACAGGAAGTAATCTAACTGTCACGACTTCAGAAACAGCCGGTAATGGGGTTAACCTTAACAATCAAGCCATAACAGTAGCCGGCAATCTTATCTACAATAGTGGTAAAATGACGGCTGGTTCATCGACTATTAATGTTGCTGGTAACTGGACAAATGGAGGAGGAACCTTCGTCCCTAACACTAGTACTGTTAACTTTACTGGAGCAGATTCTCAAACCCAAGCTATATCGGGTAATAGTACTTTTTACAACTTTACTGCTTCAACCTCAGCTAACACTGCTGGTAGAACTCTCCAATTTGCAGGTTCATCCACAACCACTGTTTCTAATAATTGGACTATATCTGGAGCCAGTGGCAAAGTTATCACCCTCCAGTCATCGGATGCTAATACCTGGAATATAAATCCAACGACGTCGAGTGGTGACTATCTTTATGTTTCTAAATCAAATTCTAATAATCTAGTTTGTGTGAAGCATTCTGACGCAGGAGATGGAGGAGGTAATACCAACTGGGCATTCTCGAGCGGAACACTTTGCGGTCCGACCATCTCAGGTAGTATCTACTCAGACGAAGGAACGACAAAATATACCACAGCGGTGACGGTCGGGCTAAAAATTAATGGTGGAGGAGCGGCAAGTTGTACTAATATAAGCGGCGATTTTAGCTGTGACAATTTCGAAGTCGCGGCAATCGGTGACACTATTACCGTTTATTTAGATAGCGCCTCAATTAGTGGGGCAGTTATAACAAAAGCGGGGAGCAGAATTATTAATTTATCTGGTCTTAACATATATCAAAACAGATTAATCCTACGTCACGAAAATGCAGGTCCTGTAACCAACCTGGATATTGAGAAGTATGATAGTACTGATAATGTGAACTTAAAATATGGAGTTAATAGTGTTTCAAAGGACATGACGACTACAAATTCACAAGAAGTTCACGTTTTAGGCGGGAGTACATATAATCCTGGAGGAATAGTCAATACAGACTACCTACATAACCAAGGCACCATGGATATGGGGGCGAAAAACTTGAATGTCACGACTTGGGTTATTAATGACGGGACTTTCAATCCTGGTTCAGCCGCCTTTGATAATAATGGGACGTTTACCAATAATCTACCAGGTCTTGTCGAGCAAACCGCCGGTACCTGGAACCAAGCAGCAAATTTCACCGATAACGGAACCTTTACTGCTAGTGGTGGAACCTTCCAGATCGATGGTGGTGCGCCAACAATCACTGCTAAAGCTTCAGGCACGACTACTTTCTACAACCTGACAGTCGCAGACGCTAATTTCGGCGGGAATATCAGTCTAGTTAATAGCTTTAATGTTAATGGCACCTTAACCGCAAATAGAACTAATTATTCTGGATATCAAAGGTGGGTTCTTTGCCCGGCTAACAACTGTGTTGTTATCTTAGAGGGAGATATGATTGTTACTAATCCTGGAGCCAGCAGCAATCACAGCACTCTATTTGGCTATCTGGGGCAAAACATTACAGTTAAGATGACCGGCGGTACATCCGGCTCGCCGACCACGCTCTCGTTAGTTTCCGGGACAAACTATTCAACCACCGCACTTTATGCAAGCATGGAATTCGCCGGATATACGGTGATAAACGCGACCATCAATACTAATGGTAATCTTTATTTCGGCACAAATAATGCCAGCTCAACTTTTGTGGTGGATAACGGAGGAACGGCGGTGATCGGGACGGGCGGAGTTAGCTCTGGTTATTATTCGATCACCAACAATGGAACCTTTAATCCGGGCTTATCTACCTTCACCTCAACAAGTCCGTTTACAAATAATTCGACCGGGGTCGTCCAACCAACCGCCGGCATTTGGAATCATTTAGCCAGTTTCACCGATAACGGTATCTTCACAGCTAGTGGTGGAACAGTCAATTTTGTTAGTCCTGGGGGCATCAATCTAACCGCAAAAGGTAGCGGCACAACTACTTTTTACAACATGGGATTTAGTAATTCAAATACTGGTGGAGTTTCGGTCAATTTGGTCAACAGTTTTACAGCCAATGGTGACATCACATTCACTGGCGGGGCTGACTGGGGTGGCTGGAACTGGGTTCTTTGTCCGGCTAACAATTGTGTTGTCACAGCAGCAGGCAATGTAACAGTGACTACAAACGGTGGCAGTACTAACTACGGTACGTCGGTTGGTGATGGCGGTACACAGAATTTTACAATTAAAATGACCGGAGGATCCCAGGGATCTCCTAAGGTATTAACAGTTTCTGAAGCCGGTTCGAACGGACCTGAACTTTTGTTTTATACTAGACTTGAGTTTGCGGGATACACGACTATCAACCAGACATATAATTCAAGGAATCCAAATTTTGGTACCAATAATTCGAATTCGACTTCTGTGGTTGATGACGGAGGAACGGTCACTATTGGTACGGGAGTTACGTCTAGTTATTATTCGATCACTAACAATGGAACATTCAATTTGGGATCTGGCACATATACAAATTACTCACCAATTACAAACAACGGTACTATAAATCAAGGCTCAGGCAATTTTGATAATAATAGTAGCTTTGCAAATAATGCGACTGGAATCGTTCAGACTAGTGGCAATGGTAATTGGAATCAATCCGGCGTCTTTAGTGATAGTGGTACGTTCACAGCTACTCAGGGAACGCTTGTCTTTGATGTAAATACTTATGGTTCCTTAGCACTTACTTTTAATCCGACTGGTACAACCACCTTTTACAATCTGACATTTACAACAGACGTTTATCAGTGGTACAACTACCTAACTATAAATCTGGTTAATAACTTTACGGTTTCTAATAATCTTACCCTTAATAAAACAAGTGGCAATCCTTGGGGCTATACAACCAAAATTATATGCCCTGCCAACAATTGTGTCGCAACAGTTCACAACAATGTCACTATCACGAACGATGGGTCAGGAAGCTATCCTACCACAACGGTTGGGGATGTTGCCGGTACAAGTAATTTTACCATCAAGATGGACGGTGGAACACAGGGCACTCCAACCGCGTATACTCAAATTCAAGCTGGATCTAATATGGTTCAGATGTATGCTAAATTGGAAATAGCTGGTTATACAAACATAAGCAATACCGCAGACACACCAGCCAACTCGGTGTTTGGGGCAAATGTGGCAGGATCGACCATGGTTACTGATAATGGCGCAACGGCGGTGATGGCATCGGCCATGACATCTAACTATTATTCTTTTACCATAAACGGGACATTTGCTACTGCCGGTTATGCTCCAACGATTCAGAACACCTTTGTAAATAATGGTACGCTCAAAGTACAGGGGGATGAGTCTCTCACAGGAATAACGACAAAAGATATCGATTCCGGTGCGGTTGAATATGTCGGCGCTGGAGCAGGTAATTACACCTCACTAAACTATGGAGCAAATTTTTATAGTCTCAAAATTAATTCAACCCTGGGGACCGATGCTTTTGCTATAAATACTCCAACGACAGTCAACGGCAATTTTGAACTTATCTATGGTACCTTTACAACCAACTCTAATTTAGCGGTTAAAGGTAATTGGGTCAGAAATGGTGGTGTTTTTACCCCAAGTACAAATACTGTCATCTTCTCAGGAACAGATAACTCAACTGGTCAGACAGTCTCTGGAGATACTTCCTTCTATAATCTAACGATTAGTAATGGCGGAACCGTTGCGGCCCTAGTCAAATTTACTGGCAACTCCACGACGACAGTTTCGAATCACTGGGCAGTCACAGGAGTCTCAAATAACCTTATTACTCTTCAATCAACAAACACCAATAGTTGGAATATCACACCGACAGCAGCAGCCGTGACTTATGCCAATGTCGCTCGTTCTACCTCAAGTCTTGCGGTTTGTGCCACTTATTCAGTCGACGGGAGTAATAATAATGGTAATTGGTCTTTCTCGAATGGGGCGATTTGTTCTGCTGCTTACACGGGGAGCATCTATTCAGATGAAGGGATCACTAAATATACGACCGCCGTCAACGTTGGTATCAAAATTAATGGTGGAGGGGCAGGCAGCTGCACTAACACTAGTGGTGATTTCTCATGTACTGGCTTTACGATTAGCTCTATCGGAGACACAGTCACAGTATATTTGGATAGTGCCTCTGTTAGTGGAGCAGTCGTCACTCAAGCAGCTTATGTTTCACCACAAGGATTTAGCGGTCTCAATATTTATCAAAACAGATTGGTTTTACGTCACGAAGGATCTGGTCCAATCACAAATACTGATATTCAAAAATATGATAGTAGCGATAATCCTAATCTGAAATTTGATGCTGATGATACGACTAAGGCACTAACAATCGAAAATACTCAAGAACTACATGTTTGGACGGGCAAAACCTATTCACCGGGGGCAAGCATTACAACAAACCCTGGCGGGACAACCCCAGGGGGTGATATCCATAACGAGGCGACGATGAATATGGCTGGGAATAATTTGAATATTGGCGGAACCTTAAACAATACTGGCACTTTCAATAAAAGCACTGGCCAAGCGACTTCCTTCACCGCTACTGGGACGGATAAGCAAATAACAAGCACGGCAACTCATTTTGAAGCCCTAACTTTTAATAGTAGTGGCGGAGGTTGGGATATCCAGGATTCATTATATGTCGATGGGACTTTGACGGTAACAAACTCAGAGACATCTGGCAACGGAGTAAACCTAAACAACAAATCACTTGCAGCCGGAAGTATAGTGGTAAATGGTGGAAAACTAACTTTTGGGTCTGGGACAAAATCCTTTGGTGATCTGACAATGGGAGGAGGAACGATTTTGGGGAACACTTCCACGATTAATGTTAGCGGAAACTGGACGATCAATAGTGGCATTTTTTTACCAGGCACTACCGATGTCAGTTTTGTCGCAACCGGCGGAACGAAAACAATAAAATCAAGTGGGTCAAGTTTTAATAATCTCATAATTTCTGGGTCTGGAGGAACATTCAAGCCAACCGATGCCTTGGCAATCAGTGGAGGCCAGCATACGGGATCGTTTATTATTGATAATGGAACCTTTGATTTAACAAATAATATAAATATGACAATTGGAGATGACCTAGCCGGGAATGCTATTAACGTAAATGGTGGAAGTGTCGTTCCTGGTTCAGGTAACGTTATCTTTAATGGCAACCCGACTACCTACGATGATAAGGTGGGAGGGACTAATTTTGGGAATGTCGTTATAGGTCAATCGTCAGCTACGACCAGATTAAGTTCTGACCAGACAGTCACCTCTTTGACGGTTAATGTTGGTGATCAATATAACACAAGAGGTTGGGATGTCACCTCATCAGGAGACATTACAGTAAAAGGAACAATGAATATGACGAATACAACGGGCACGAGTCCGTATGCGGTAAATGGAACGATACTTAATATTAGCGGAAATCTCGATATTCAGTCAGGCTCAACCTTTACTAAACAAACAGGCACCTATGCTAGTTTGGTCAAGATGAGGGGGGGGACCGCAAAGAATCTTACAAGTAATAGTCATGACATTGGTAACTTCCAGACATCTGTGGCATCAACCAATATTACTTTGCAGGACGCACTAAATGCAGATGCTATTACAATTGATAGTTCAACGACATTTACGGGCAATAACAAAAATATCAACTGTGCAGGAAACTGGGCTAACTCAGACACCTTCACACCAGGTACTCAAACGACAACTTTTGATGGGAGTGTAGATCAAACAATTACCACCAATGCCAATTCTTTTGACTCAGTGACTCTCAACAATACAGGGACAAATGGTTCCGCCGATCGGGTGACAATTTCGGGCAATTTGACGGTCGATGGCACCCTGACAGTGACGGACGGCAATCTCAAACTTGATACCAACAACCCAGTTACCGACGTTAACGGCAGTGTATCTATTGGTTCGAGTGGTGCTTTAACTGCCTCTGCTACCGCCACATTTACCGTAGCGACTAGCTGGACCAGGTCGGGTACCTTTACTCATAGTAATGGAACAGTCACTTTTGACGGCACGACACCAGCAACCGTTATTGGTGATACTACTTTCTACAATTTAACAATATCGAATAGTGGAGCAGCTGTCAAAACAGTCAGCTTTACTGGTAGCTCTACCACAACGGTATTAAATAATTGGAATGTTAGTGGTGCATCTGGAAAATTAATAACGATGCAATCGACCGATACAAGCAGCTGGAGCGTAACACCAACAAGTGCAATGGTGGATTACGTCAATGTCGCCAGGTCAATATCTAGTTTAGCAATTTGTGCAACACACTCTACTAACGGTTTGAATAACAATAGTAATTGGACGTTTACAAATGGCATTTCTTGCACAAATATGGATCCTGATATCCCAGCTTCATTGACTCAAAATAAAACCGATAATTCATTGATCACACTTGGTGGGTGGACGAACGAAACAAGCGTTAAATACACCGGATCAGTGAGTGACGCGGATATGGACCAAGTCCAAATATGTGTTGAGAAAGATCCAATTGGAACTGTTTTCTCAAACATAGAAGATGGTTGTGGTCAATTAGTTGATTCAGGCATGACTGCGAATCTTGTTATAACCTCTCAGCTCGATGCAACTGAATATCATTGGCAGGCAAGAGCTAGGGATACAAATGGGGCATATTCAACCTGGGTTTCATTTGGTGGGAATAATGATTTGGATGATAGAGATTATGGCATAGATACGATTGCCCCGACCAATCTAACTGTTTATGACGGCTCATCTGTCGGGGTGGACTCTGATTATAACACCGGGTCTCTGACTTCTCTGTCGTCAAATTGGTCAGCCGCAATTTTTAATCCTTCTGGTCCAATCACCCCGAATGCTTATCAGTATGCAATAGGGACGACTTCTGGGGGGATAGATATAAAGACGTGGACAGATACAAATTCAACGTCAGTGACTGACGATAGCCTTAGCTTACACACGAGTCAGATGTATTATTACACGGTAAAAGCGAGTGATAAGGCTGGGAATACAACCACAATTTCATCAAACGGCCAGATGGTTTTACCAACATTTACAGCATCTTTGACTAATAGTGGGGGAGAAAATAATGTTGATCTTGGTATTTGGGAAGACCCAACCTATGGTGGAGTAGGGACGACGCAAATCACGACCACAACAAATGTCTACCAAGGGTATTCAGTCTATATGGTTAAAGACAACAAGCTACACCTCGAATCGGATGTTGCAAAGATCGTGGCCGATATTACGGCAGTTTATTCTAGCCCACAACCCTGGGCGACTGCCTGTCCATCTGGGTCAGCTTGTTTTGGCTATACTTCAAACGATACTTTAGTCCAAGGGAGTAATCGCTATAATAGTGGCAACAGTTACTGTGCTATCTCTGAAACAGCACCAGGAGACATTGTGGCTGATGATTCAAGTCCGCAACCTTTAGGGCAATCATTCACCATCACCTATAAGGTCCAAACAAATGCAACTCAACCTGCTGGAAAATATTTAGCCAATATTCAATATACGATTGTCCCGAAATATTAGAAATATTTTACATATTAAGTAATTTAAATGGGAAAAAATATATATACAAAAAGACAAATATGGCTGGTCGGGATAGGAGTTATTCTCTTAACTCTATTTTGTGTTTTTAGTTCATCACAAGCCCATGCGGAAGAGACTAATACTTTATCGATCTATCCTGCGATTATTGAAAAAACTCTCGATCCAGGGTCAGATTCTTCACAAAGTATCACGGTTTATAACAAAGAGGAGAAAGCTATAGGGATAAGGGCTTATGCTCAAAATTTTTCAGCCAGTGATGAATTTGGTGGAATGATTTTTAATAATGACACCGAAAAAGAGTTTTCAGCAAGCGAGTGGCTTGAAATAAAAAACACAAATATGGTAATTGCCCCAAAGAGTAAATTTGACTTTTTATTCACAATAAATATCCCGAAAGACGCTGAACCGGGTGGGCATTATGCAACAATCTTCTTTGAATTTGTAAATCCCCTGGAGTCTTCTAGTGGCTCCAAAGTTTCCGTGTCTCAAAGAGTGGGGGCTCTAGTCTTTATTACAGTTAGCGGCCAAATAGAGGAAAAAGGTCACGTTCTCGGGTCGAACTCTATTGACAAATGTTTGGGGGTCCAATGTTCATTTAAAACCGCAAAGCTTAGAGAGTGGGGACCCGTCCCATTTGAATTCAGGTTCGAAAATACCGGGAATGTACACGTGAAAGTTAAGAGCAAGATCGAAATTTACAATATTTTTGGAATGAAGGTGGGTGAAGCCTTAGTTGAAGAGAAAACCGTTTTACCAAATAGTACTCGTTTTTTTGATGCAAAATGGTTAAGAGAACCACTCTTTGGTCGATATACGGCAAAATTGACCTTAAATTACGGTACGCTTAATGTTACAGAACGGGCTCAAACGTCGTTCTGGGCTATTCCTTGGAAGGGGATATTATTTGTATTTATTTTGGTAATTTTTATTATTATTTACAAACTTAAGAAAAGAAAACGTTCTAGTGCGAACAAAAATGGCTGTCTCTTATACACATCTG
>CAZQGP010000061.1:0-4293 GCA_964593075.1 uncultured Candidatus Saccharibacteria bacterium | reverse complement strand
CTTACTGCCTCTAGACGAACCTTAGGGATGTTTGGGTTTATTGTATACATATTCATAATTGTAATCCAAAGTGATGCAAAGCTATTGAACCATTACGAAAACCTTGACTATCTTGCTATATTGTGTTATTATTCTTTTCGCACCAAAAAACCGTACAAGGAGAGTTAAAATGCGCAACAAGCCGCAGATGATCGTTGTCGTCGTTTTCTCCGTAGCCGTTGTTGTCTTGCTGCTCATTGCAGCCTACAACTTTGGCTCACAAGACGGTATTCGGGCCGCAAGGCTCGACGCCGCCCAGCTCTGGCTGGGGGAGCAGAAGATGGACTACGTCCAGATCGAAACGGAAAACTACGGCTACTTCACAATTGGGGCAGTGGCTCCGAGCTCGATAGATCATGTCTCGCTTGCGAGACTGGTTTACGAGTTCAATAAGGACAGGGGGGTCAACCTCCCCCAGAAGATTACCGACAATTTCCTCAAGGGCTCCTACGCCTGGATCCCTAAAAGCGCTCTGAAGTAGAAAAGTTAGGTGCAAAAAGGCCCGAGTATTACCGTGCGAGACACGGACTCGGGCTTTAACCTTTTATAAAGCTAAGAGTAAAAAAAATATAATTAAGATAACTTATAGTAAGAACATATTTGGCAAGCAACCTCTTTGGGAGATAGATCAGAGTTATCAATCGTGAGATGGGTTATGTCAGGAAACTTATCATAAAATTCTGGTTTTGAATCTAATAATTTTTCTAAAAATTCTTTTGAATCAATTTTATGATCTTTTCTTGATTCCTCCTGTACCCTTCTAAACAAAACCTCTTTTTTTGGTATTAACTGAACAAATAAAACACTTCCTTTGTGACCATTAACAAGCTCAATCGCCTTTCTGAAAAACTTAAATCGCTGCTTACCACCACCTCCATAAGTAGTAATCATATTAGTATTACTAATCGCGGCTTCTTCAAATATTTCTAATCTAAATCTAGCCGATAATCTCTTTAAAATTGGTTCCAATTTTTCATCTCCATATGGAAAGATATCTGAGATACAGCCAATAATAGTGTGGTTATGAAAAACCTTATACTGAATAGTTTTAGAGAGTTCTTTTGAAACTGTTAGTTTGCCCGCAGCCGGCGGTCCATAAATTATTATTAAGTTCATAGATGTATTTTAGCACAAAAATAAAACTTCTTTGTTTTATAGGTGCTGGTTATCATCGGCTTATAACAGGAAATAGAGCCGTTCCTTATTACTGTTGTGCTTTAGAGATTTCAAAAAACTTTATTTTGGATTTACTTCCAGACACAAGCATAATTTCACTTTTTCTCAGGTCAAGATACTGACACAGTATGTGAATAACATTTTTGTTCGCTTCGTTGTTATGGGCTTTAGCATGAGTCCAAACTCTATAAACAGAATCGGTCTCAATCTGTTCTATTTTTTCTTGGCTGGAATTTGTAACTACATAAATTTTAATTCTCATACTAGCTCGTCGGCAATAACTTGGGTCAATTTTTTTGTGGGTCGATTAAATTTCTTTAATATTTCTAGAATAATCAAATAGACAAAAGCAATAGTGGCGGCTATCCCCCAACCAACCAAGGAGATGCTAGCCATGTCAGCAAAGTGCTCTAAGAAAGGAATGTAGATAAGAGCATTTATAAAAATGAAGGAAAACCCGATAGATATCCAAACCCTCTTAGTCGCCAATAGTTCCCAGATTGGTTTTTTAGCTGAGCGGATAGAAAGAGCATTCATGTATTGACAAAGGGCCATAGTAGCATAAGTGACGGTTGTCGCTGTAAAATACAACTTTTCGTTAGAGAATTCGCCGCCCCATCTCCAACCATTCATATAACCAAATATACAAAATCCGATGGTTGAGAGTATCCCCATTAATATGCCACTTCTTAAAATATACACAATCGTCTCTCTTCCAAACAAAATATCAGTTTTTGATCGCGGAGGTTTCGACATAACATCGTCTTCTTGTTTGTCTCCAGCTAGAGCAAGGGCCGGGAATACTTCCGCGCCAAGGTCGACCAATAGAATCTGGATAACAGAAATTGGTGGAACACCCAAGACTAGTCCAAGCGTGACCGCCGTAAACTCAGCAATATTTGAGGTAAAAACATATTTAGTAACTTTTTTAATGTTTTCATAAACAATCCTCCCCTCTCTTATAGCCCAAACGATGGAAGAAAAGCTGTCATTTAGAGAGACCATCTCAGCCGCTTCTTTTGTAACGTCTGTCCCCGTTAACCCCATTGCAACACCTATATCAGAGGTTTTTAGGGCCGGAGCATCGTTGACGCCATCTCCCGTCACCGAGACTATATGTCCATAGGATTGTAAGACTTTTACCAGGCGTAATTTATGAATTGGTTCGACTCGGGAAAAAATAATATCATCGGCTTTGATTAAATCATATAACTCTTTATCCTTAATACGATCTAGTTCATTCCCTTCTATGATTCTCGGATTCGTATTTAGCTTAATTCTCTTTCCAACAGCAGCCGCCGTCAAACCATAATCACCCGTTGCCATAATAATTTTTATACCAGAATTTTTGGCCATACGAATAGTTTCCGCCACCTCGGCTCTCGGGGGGTCAATAATTCCAAATAGGCCTAAAAATATTAATTCAGAATCGATTGGTTTTTTATCCATCGGTTTATAGGCCACAGCAATAACCCTAAGGGCTTCCTTTGAATATTCATCTTCTATCCCTTTGATATCACTTACCATCTCTGGAGTTAATGTTTGTGTCTCCCCACCACTAAATATCTTGGTACACTTCTCAATTACAATACTTGAAGCACCTTTAACATAGACCACTTTCTTTCCCTCAATCTCAACTGCCTTTGCCATAAACTTCCGTTCCGAGGTAAATGGTATCTCTTCAAGGTTTTTGACGTTTTTATTGAGGTTGTAAGTATCGAAATTAGCCTTTTCGGCCGCGACTAAAAGGGCTAATTCGGTTGAATCACCCGAATAATCAGGCTTGGCATGATTTTTTGTATCAACCTCAGCATTATTGGCAATCGATGCGGTTTCGAATAAAAGCTTAGCCTCAAGTAATTTCTTATTATCACATAGTTTTCCTTCACAGGTAATTTCCCCGTCGATATTATATCCCACCCCTTTAATATGATAATTCTCACCATCAAAAAAGAACTCTTTCACAGTCATCTCGTTTTTTGTCAAAGTTCCCGTCTTGTCAGTAATAATATAATTTGTCTCCCCTAGCGTTTCTACGGCTGATAACCTTCTAATGGCAGCTTTGCGACGAGCCATTTTTTGAATTCCAATTGCTAGAGCAATCGATACGGTCGCCGGTAAACCTTCTGGGACTAACGACGACGCGACCCCAATCGCAAATGAAAAAGAACCAACCAAATCAAAGCGGCCTTTCGAAATAGTATAGACGCCCAACAAGATGAGAATAACCCAAAAAGTGGCCTTGGCGACAGTTTTTGCAATATGATCAACTTCAATTTGTAGTGGAGATTTTGAGACCTTTTGGGCCGCCGTGACTTTAGCAATTTTACCAAAATGGGTTTCCATTCCAGTTGAAACTACCACCCCAATTCCGTTGCCAGATATAATATCTGTCCCCATAAAAACCGAGCCACAAATATCAACAATATTTCTTTTTTGATCTTCTTTGATTAAGGCTACTTTTGTTTGTGGCTCTGACTCCCCCGTTAAGGCCGCATCGTTTGTTTCAAGCTCATTGGCAACAAGAAGTCTGATATCGGCCGAGACTTTCATACCCTCTGACAAAACAATAATGTCGCCAGGCACAATTTCGGTGGCGTCTATTGTAACCCGATCATTTTCCCGAATAATCGTTGCAGTTTGGGCAACATATTTCTTTAATGCATCGATAGCCCTATCGGCTTTATATTCCTGAAAAAATCCAATCGTGGCATTAGCAACAACAACCAAAAAGATGATGAGGGCGTCTTTTGGAGACCCCAGAAGAAAAGACAGGGCTGAGGCTGTTAAAAGTATTAAGGCCAAAAGGTCAGTAAACTGAATTAAATATTTTATAATATATGGAGTTCTTTTTTGTTCTTTAAGCTTATTTTGTCCATATTTCTCAATTCTTTTCTGTACTTCAATAGTAGAAAGACCTTCCTCGGTCGTTCCTAGTCTCTGAAGCACTTCTTTTATATCGCTATACAATAGAGATGACATTAATTTAAATTTTATACTATATATCAAAATTATCGAAGTACAATTTATTAGCATAATGGCAACTAACCAAATTATTCACATATATATATTTAGAAG
>CAZQGP010000060.1:0-5632 GCA_964593075.1 uncultured Candidatus Saccharibacteria bacterium | reverse complement strand
GAATTCATTATCGATAATCGTGAAATGGTTGCCTTAACAGAGCTACTCCTTTACATGGCTTCTAGGGCTGAATTGTTTATTAAAGTCGTGCAGCCAGGACTATATTCACACGATTTTGCTAACATTAAATTGACTCATAGGAAATTAATTGATATACTTAACTTTGTAAATAAATATAAGCCCGAAGACAGTAGCAGACAACAAGTCATAAAAGCTACCGAGGAGCATTGAACGCTTTTGGAAGTCTTCGGCATGTACCGAAGTTTTTTTATCCCAAATTTTAAATTGAAAGGAGCCGGAGTGGCGATAACAAGAGAGAAAAAAGTTGAAATTATTACGGAAATAACCGATAAGCTAAAACGTTCAAAATCGGTGGTCTTAACAGATTACCGTGGTTTAACAGTTGAAGATACAGACGAGATAAGACGACTATTGAGAGAAAAGGGCGTTGACTATAGAGTTATAAAGAACACTTTATTTAAAAAGGCCTTAACGGAAGCGAACCTAGAGATTAACATTGAAGAATTAGGTGGACATCCCATCGCTGTGGCTTTTAGTTACGACGACGAAGTTGCCCCAGCTAAGGTTGCTTATGAATTTAGTAAAAAGAACGATAAGTTAGAGATTGTGGGAGGTCTTCTTGAGGGCAAAGAGATGAGCGCTATAGCCATAAAATCTCTTGCGATGCTACCAAGCAAGGAAGAGCTTTATGCTAAATTAGTCGGATCACTCGCATCACCAATGACCGGTTTAGTCAATGTTATGACGGGCAACCTACGTGGATTAATAAACGTATTAAATGCATATAAAGAACAACAAAGTAATTAATAAATAAATAACTATTTGGAAAGGAGACATATGTCTGACGAAGAAAAAAAAGAAGTTGTGGAGACCGTTGAAGAAGCAATTGAAGCGGTTGAAGAAGTAAAAGAAGAATTGGCTGAGACCGTTGAAGCAGTCGAAAAAGCCGAGAAGGCCGTAGAAGAAGCCAAAGAAGTAGTAGAGGAAAGTAAGGTTGAAGAGAAAGTACAAGAACCCAAAAAGGAAGAAAAACCTGAGCCATCCGGTAAGTTCAAAGATTTAATTAAAGAAATTGAAAATCTAAGCGTCATCGAGCTCTCGGAACTAGTCAAAGAACTAGAAACTAGATTTGGAGTTAGTGCAGCAGCACCGATGGTTATGGCTGGCGCCCCTGCCGGTGGAGCCGCAGCTGTAGAAGAAGAAGAAAAGAGTGCCTATAACGTTGTTTTGACGGCAGCAGGCAGTAATAAGATTGGGGTAATCAAGGCAGTCAGAGAAGTTTTACCTGACCTTGGTCTAAAGGAAGCAAAAGATTTAGTAGAGGCTGCACCAGCCACAGTTAAAGAAAACATGAAGAAAGAAGAAGCAGAGGTAGCTAAAGAAAAATTAACGGCCGCTGGTGCCACAGTCGAACTTCAGTAATAAATAAACTTATATCTAATTAAACAAAGAGGCAAAATTAGCCTCTTTGTTTAATCTAGATCAAAAACTGTAAATTAAACCTAGAAAAAATTATAATATAGATCTATGAATAAATTTAGTTTTAAACTGATCAAGAAAGATCAAAGTGCCCGACTCGGTCAAATAATTACTCCTCATGGGAAGATCGATACGCCGATATTTATGCCCGTGGGCACACTTGGATCGGTGAAAACTGCTAGTCCAGAAGAAGTTGTTGCCCTTGGCGGTCAAATTATTTTGGCTAATAATTACCATCTCTATTTAAGGCCCGGAATAGATATTATCGAAAAGGCTGGCGGAATCCACAGCTTTATGGGTTGGAAGGGTCCACTTTTAACTGATTCGGGTGGTTTCCAGGTATTCTCGCTTGGAAAGGGGAATAAAAACGACAATAATCTAGTTAAAGTTCATAGTGATGGGGTGGAATTTCGTTCTCATCTCGATGGATCAAAGCATCTGTTTACGCCAGAAAATGTAGTCGAGATGCAGGAGAGAATTGGAGCAGATATTATAATGTGTCTTGACGAATGCGCTCCTCACGACTCAAATCATGCTTATGCATTTGATGCGATGCAACGGACCCATGAATGGGGAGAGAGATGTCTTGTGGCTCACGAAAAAGCAAAACGTCAATCAAAACAAGGTAATTATCAGGCTATTTTTGGAATTGTCCAGGGGGTGCTCTTTGATGATTTAAGAATAGATTCAACTAAATTTATGGCAGAACATAACTTTGATGGAATTGCGATTGGTGGACTCTCAGTTGGTGAAAGTAAGGCTGAAATGGCTCATATATTAGAGATAATTGCGCCGTTTTTGCCTGAATCTAAGCCAAGGTATTTAATGGGAGTAGGGTCACCAGAGGATCTGTTGGAAGGAGTTGAACGAGGGATTGATATGTTCGATTGTGTCTTAGCCACAAGAATTGCAAGAAATGGAAGTGTTTGGACAAGGGAAGGCAGAATTAATTTAAATAATGCTGTTTTCTCAGCTGACTTTCAGCCAATTGATCCAGAATGTGATTGTTACACATGCCAGAATTATTCTAGAGCCTATATTGCCCATTTGATACGAGAGAAAGAGATTTTTGGAATTAGGCTCACAACTCTCCATAACCTTCGCTTTTTAATGAATTTAATGGAAGAGGTAAGAGATTCAATAAGTAAGAATACATTTGCGAGATATAAGAAAGAATTTTTGCAACAATTTATAAAATAGTTTATAATATCAGCCCATGTGTTAGAATATATTTATAAATCAAAAACAAAAAGGAGAAAGATGGAAGAAAAATTAAAAAGAGTACAGAAACTTTTGGATGCGGCGGAAGCCGATTTACATACTGCAAGGAGTCTAATGAGAGAAGTCATGGAGTTAGGCGACAGTGTTGTAATTGATCTAAAGGAAAAAGCTAAAGATCTCTCCGTACTAGAAGAAGGAAAGATAGTGGAAGGGGTCTTCAACGGTCAGGAGATGGTCGGAGCTGATAATAAAGAATATCAAGTACCAGCCAACTATGCTTCGAAATCGAAATTGGTAGAAGGAGATACGCTTAAATTAACCATCGGGGACGATGGTAGTTTTATGTTCAAACAGATTGCACCAATGGAGAGACGAAAAATTATCGGCGTTCTTAGCCAGAGCGATGGCACATATACAGTCAATGCTGAAGGCAAAAATTATAAAGTTCTTCAGGCTAGCATTACATATTATAAAGGTGAACCCGGAGACCAAGTTACAATTATTGTGCCAAAAGAACATGAAGCTACTTGGGCCGCAGTCGAGAATGTAATCAAGAAGGCCGATATTGTTGCTGAACAAAACCAAGGTTCGGATAATTTTCTAGACGAAGCACAGCCCGCAGAAAACATTGATGAGCAAGGATTTGTCGACCCGAATATCGAGCCGGTTGAAACTGAGGAGACAAGTAAGGTATCGGATTCAGACCAAAATTTAATAAATAAGTTAAAACCAGAGGAAGAAGAAGTCGTAGAAAGCACCAACGCAATTCATGATGTACATGGCATGCCAGACGAGCAAATAACCCAAACACCAGAGGAAAAACAGTCTTTATCTCCAATTGATCTAGATGACCAAGAAATTAGAGAACTCGAAATATAATTTACATTTTCCACTGCCTTATCCACCAATAAACTCTAATTATAACCAGATATTAGCAATTTTAGCCTTAAAATAGCCTACAATAACAGTTATAATGTTAATGTTTAAAAGGAGCCTCTATGGGTCAACTTGCTCTTTATCGGTCTTATAGACCAAGTAATTTTGATGAAATTTTTGGTCAAGATCATATTATAAATGTTTTAAAAAATGCGGTTAAAGAAAAGACTTTTTCACACGCATATTTATTTTGTGGACCACGAGGAACTGGTAAGACTTCGGCCGCTCGAGTTCTAGCTAAGGCGATAAATTGTCAAAAGAATGGAGACGGAAATCCTGATAATCTCTGTGTCAATTGTAAGACTATCAACGAAAATATTTCTCTTGATATTATTGAAATAGACGCGGCTTCACACACACAAGTTGACAATATTCGCGAAGTCATTATTGAAAGGACTCATTTTGCTCCAACTAGCTTAAAGTATAAAGTATATATCATCGATGAAGCACATATGTTATCTAAATCTTCTTTTAATGCTTTACTCAAGACCTTGGAAGAACCTCCTGAGCACGCTGTCTTTATTCTAGCTACAACTGAAGTTAATAAAATCCCATCCACGATTATCTCTCGTTGTCAGCGCTTTGATTTTAAAAGAATCTCTAATCCTGACCTAGAAAAACGATTAACCTATATTTCAAAGCAAGAAAAAATAAATATTACGCCTGACGCAATAACCACTATTGCCAAAAATAGTGGCGGCGGCTTTCGAGATGCAATTTCAATTATGGATCAAGTCTCTTCGATTGGGAAAGAAGTCATTACTGAAAAAGAAGTCGAAGAGATAATTGGTGTTTCCGATATCGAAAACATTGAGGATTATATATTTGCTTTGAATGAGAAGAATGCAAGCAAAGGGATTGAAACGATTAGGAGAGTGGCTGAAGGAGGCCACGATATTAACCAATATCAAAAGAGTCTTATAGATTATCTTAGAAAGCTAATGCTTACTTCGGTTTCAGGGGAAGGGGAGACTGAGTTCTCGACGAATTCTCTAAAGGTTGCGACTGAAATATTATTGAATTTAAGTTTAGATGATATTGTTATCTATATTGATACAATTCTTGAGAGTAGTCAGCTGTTTCGATATGCCTCTCTGCCACAATTAGGATTAGAGGTTGCCACAATTAAGATTTGCAATCGATCAAAGATAAAATATGCCGAGAAAACGTCAATCCCCGAAGAGAATAAATCAAAGAATAAGAACGATATCACTCCTCCGAAGGAACCCCCTATAAAAAGCAAAAAACCTTCACAAGTTCAGTGGCAACAATTTCTCATGGAGATAAAATCTACAAACAATTCAATCCATGCTTTTTTAAAGGTAAGTGAACCTGAGTTCGATGGTCTAACAGTCTCCTTGTTTTTCCCTTATAAGTTTCATAAAGAGAGAATCGAAGATGCAAAAAATAGAGAGATAGTCGAAGCTGGATTAAAAAGAGTTTATGGCGAAGATTATAAGATAAAATGTTTTATTAAAACCAACAATCAAGTAATCGACAAAACAGTCGGGGATGATCTACTCGAGGATGCTTTAGAAATATTTGGCGGAGAGGTTATTGAATAAAAAGTGAGGGAGAAAAGGTTAAAAAATGACAAAAGATGAGATGCGGCTCCCTCCACAAAACCTAGAAGCTGAAATTTCGCTCTTAGGTTCAATTCTTCTTGATAAAGAAGCGATTGTTAAAGTAGCTGATGCTGTTTTGGCGAGTGATTTTTATAAGGACGCACACGGAGATGTTTATGAGGCAATGATAAAGCTATATGAACACAGAGAACCAATCGATGTCGTAACATTAACTAATAAGCTTGAGGAGAGTAAAAAGTTAGAACAAATAGGTGGCAGTAGCTATATAGCAACTCTCGCAAGCTCAGTCCCTTCCGCCGCCCATATAAGTAATTATGCAAAAATAGTATCAGGCAAATCCCTTCTTAGAAGATTAATTCGCGCGTCGAATGAGATCGCTGATTTAGCTA
>CAZQGP010000059.1:0-7208 GCA_964593075.1 uncultured Candidatus Saccharibacteria bacterium | reverse complement strand
TTTTTTTTTTTTAATGATACGGCGACCACCGAGATCTACACCTCTCTATTCGTCGGCAGCGTCAGATGTGTATAAGAGACAGTCTCAACAATGTGGCGAGGAGTAAAGCTTTTTCGTCGAGGGCTATTGATTAAAGTATTCAAAATACTTTTAACCACTTCAAGATTTGGCTCATTTCCATTTAACTCACAGTAGGCCAAAATCCGATTTAGGGCACCTTCAAGTTCTCGAATATTATGCTGAATACTGCGCGCAATATAGTCACAAACATCGAGAGAAACAACATAACCACGAAGTTGGGCTTTTTTTTGAACAATTGCTATCCTAGTTTCCAAATCAGGAGGTTGGATATCAACAATTAAACCCCACTCGAAACGAGAACGCAGCCTTTCCTCAAGAGTAGGGATAGCTTTGGGAGGGCGATCACTAGCTAATATTATTTGTTTATTAGATTGATGGAGGGCATTAAAAGTATGAAAAAATTCTTCTTGTGTTTGTTCCTTGCCTGCCAAAAATTGCATGTCATCTACCATCAGTACATCAGCTTTGCGATATTTATCTTTAAAGACATTTGTTCGTTTATCAGTAATAGAGGTAATAAAGTCGTTAGTAAATTTTTCCGAAGTAATATAAACTATTTTCTTTTTTTTGTCTTTTTCTTGAATGGCATGACCAACCGCTTGCATTAAATGAGTTTTACCGAGACCAACACCGCCATATATGAAAAGAGGATTATATTTAGTCCCAAGATGAAGAGCAACGCTTTGGCAGGCAGCAAAGGCTAACTTGTTTGAGTTCCCGACTATAAAGGTGTCAAAAGTATATTTAGGGTTTAAGTCCCCGGAAGCAACCTTAACCTCAGTTTCCTCTTCTTCGTGTTTAACTTCTTCTTCAACTTTTTTAATATGATCTTTTTCCGAGAGTTCTTTCTCTAAGTTTTTTATTGAACCAATACGATATTCAACAAATCGTACAGTATTGGAGTTGTGGTGAATTGCCTCTAAGATTTCCTGGTTGTACTTTTTTTCAAGCCATTCTTTTGTAAAAACATTTGGAACACCAACTATCACCCTCTCATTTTCTATCGAAATGATGCTAGTGTTTCTAAACCAGGTTGTAAAGTTTGCTCGAGACAGAGAGACCTCAAGCTCACCAAGAACCGCTTTCCATAGTTGTTCTTTATCCATTCCCACCTCAAAAGTTAATGTCTTTAGAGTAAAATAGAGGGCCTAACCCTCCTAATTAGATATTCACTCAAAAGTACTACTCTTAGAAAAAGTATACACTCCAGAAAAGTTTTCCACAAGTAGATTTTATTACCCACAGTTGATAAATAAAGAAGATAAACAAAAGAAATCTGTTATAAAAGAACGCTAATAATTAAAATCTATTAAGCTCTTAACTATTCATTGACCGAAGAGTTGGTTTGTGCTAAAATCTATAGGCTTAAGGAAAAACTATGAGTAAAAAAACATTTCAGCCGAAAAAGGCAAGAATAGGCAAAGTTCACGGATTTTTGGTGCGCATGGCAACCAAAAACGGACGGAACGTTTTAAAGAGACGTAGGCTGAAGGGTCGTGTCAAATTAAATCCTTCTAAAAATGCTTAAGAAAAATCAAAGAATTACAGATAGTAAAGATTTTCAAACTATATATAGACGCGGTCGACATAATTCGAACGCGTTCTTTAGTTTAAATTATCTACCAAACTACTACGGAGTTTGTCGCTTTGGTATTGTCGTTAATAAAAAAGTGGCCAAGAAAGCCATAGAAAGGAATCTGTTAAAAAGGCGGATTCGCGAGATTCTTAAATTAAATTATGACACGATAGTTACTGGTTTTGATATTATTATTTCAACAAGACCCAAAACTAAAGAAATTCCATTTTCTCAACTAGAAAAAGAGCTCTTAGTCCTTCTAGCAAACGCTAAACTGGTTAAATAATGATAAAAAAACCATTCTTATTTCTAATTAAAGTCTACCAAAAGACCATCTCCCCCGACCATGGTGTGGCTAAAGGAATGAGTCCAAATGGGTTTTGTCGGTATAACCCAACCTGTTCCGAATATACCTATGAGGCGATTGAGCACTTCGGCGTTATTAGAGGGGGCTTGCTCGGCTCTTGGCGAATACTCCGCTGTAATCCGTGGAGTAAGGGCGGAAACGATCCAATTCCAAATAAGTTTACCTTTAAGACTGAGAAGAAATAATCTCATTAGATAATCACAGAAACTAGCTAACTAGGCTTTACTTTTTGGATAAAATCAAGGTACAATAAACGTTGCAAAATTAAGAAAAAGGTAAACATATGCTGCATTTGTTGTGGACAATATTTGTACAACCCGAAATAAACCTATTGGTCTTTTTTTATAGTGCGATTCCTGGTCACGATTTTGGCGTGGCCATTATTTTACTAACGGTTGTTGTTCGGTTAATTGTTTGGCCATTACAATCAAAGACCCTAAGAAACCAAAAAGCGATGAACAAACTCCAGCCCGAGATCGCAAAGATCAAAGAGAAATACAAAAACGATCCGGCCAAGATTAACGCCATGACGATGGAACTCTATAAAGAGAAAGAAATTAACCCTCTTTCATCTTGCCTCCCAACCCTTATCCAATTACCGCTTCTCTTTGCTCTTTTCTATGCGATACAGCCCTTCGGTAATGCGGCTTATGTAGATGTCACCAACCACGCTGCCGGTCTCTGGAAAAATATTTACCCCTGGCTTAGGGATATGCCCTTTGTCAAGGAAGCTTTAAGTCAACCATTTTCAACCGATCTTTTTGGAATCATTAATTTAACTAAGCCAAATTGGATTTTAGCCTTTATTGCCGCCGGTTTGCAGTTTGTTCAATCAAAGATGATTATGCCGAAGAAGAATCTTGATGCAACCCAAAAGATGTTCAATCAAACCCTTTATATCTTCCCCGTTATGACTTTTATAATCGGCCTATCCTTTCCAGCCGCCCTACCCCTTTATTGGATCGTCCAAACCTTAATGATGATCCTACAGCAATACCTGATTATGCACCGGGATGTTGAGAAGCTTGAGGAGGACAAAAAGTAATGTCTGTAAATAAAGCAGCCTTGGATATTGTAAAAAAAGAAACTGAGGAGATGCTAAGGCTACTTGGGGTCTCTCTAGATATTTCTGTTTCAGCCGATTTAGACGGAGTGATGATTAATCTGACCGGAGAAGACTCTGCGATTTTGATAGGGCATCACGGTGAAAATTTATCGGCGTTTGCTTATATCTTAGGCATGATTCTGCGGAAAAAAATAGATAGAGAGATTGTCTTTAAGGTTGATATCAACGGCTATCTCAAAGACAAGGACAAAAAGATGACGGAAATAATTCTAAAAGCGATTGAAAAAGTTAGGATAAGTGGTTTTCCTGAAGACATGACGGGACTTAACCCTTATGAAAGAAGGTTGACCCATACGATTGTGGCCAAAGAAGGATTGGTAAGTGAATCAAGAGGTTACGGAGATAATCGCGTCTTAGTTATTAAACCAAGGAGGTTTGAGGCAGAAGAATCATAAAAAGAGGGTCAAATAGTTAGTCATTAATCATTTTTTAAATTTAATAAAAAAAGGAGATAAATGAAAGGAATTATTTTAGCAGCGGGGAAGGCGACCCGTCTTAGGCCTCTAACCAAAGTTACTTCTAAGCAGCTCTTGCCTATCTATAATAAGCCGATGATCTATTATCCGATTGAGACACTCACAAAAGCTGGAGTTAAAGATATTCTAATAATTATTGGCCCAGAGCACGCGGGACAGTTCCTAAACCTACTTGGTTCGGGTAAAGAGTTTGGGGCCAAGTTTACTTACGAGATACAAGAAGAGGCGAAAGGAATAGCAGACGCTTTTGTAATTGGCGAAACCTTTGTCGGGAAAGATAGTGTTTGTTTGATTCTTGGCGACAACATATTCGAGCATGATTTTAGTGAACAGATAAAAACGTTTGAATCGGGTTCATTAAATTTTGTGAAAAAAGTACATGACCCTGAGCGTTATGGAGTTGTTGAATTTGATAAAAATATGAAAGTATTGTCAATCGAGGAAAAACCAACCACACCGAAAAGCAGCTATGCCTCAGTTGGCATGTATGTCTACGATAACAGAGTGATAGGCTTTGCAAAAAACCTATCACCATCAGCTCGGGGGGAACTTGAGATTACAGACCTAAACAATATTTATTTAAAAGAAGGTGACTTGAAGGTAAGTATAATAAACGGGATTTGGGAAGATGCCGGGACGTTTGATAGCCTGCTTCGGGCCTCAAATATTATGGAAGAGAAAGCACGCGTAAATAAATAACATTTAGAAGATAGGGCGATAAAGGACAGGGGTTATTATGAAGAAATTATTAATCACAGGTGGGGCTGGGTTTATTGGAGCTAATTTTGTCAACTACACCTTAGAGAATAAACCAGAATACGAGATTACCGTACTTGATGCGTTGACCTATGCTGGGAGCAAAGACAATCTAAAATTAGCTATGGAGAAAATATCCTTTGTAGAAGGAGATATTACAGATAGTGATCTAGTTGACAAGTTAATCTCAAAAAATGATATTGTGGTACATTTTGCGGCTGAATCTCACAACGACAATTCTCTTCTAGACCAATGGCCATTTATTAACACAAATATCATCGGGACATACACAATTCTTCAAGCTGTTCGAAAGCACGGGAAAAGACTACATCATATTTCAACCGATGAGGTTTATGGAGATTTGGAGTTAGATGACCCAAACAGATTTACAGAAAATACCCCCTATAATCCATCAAGTCCATATTCTAGCGCGAAGGCGAGTTCTGATATGTTAGTTAGGGCTTGGGTTAGGAGCTTTGGAGTTTTGGCAACAATTAGTAATTGTTCGAACAACTATGGTCCTTACCAGCACATTGAGAAGTTTATCCCACGGCAGATAACAAATATCTTAATTGGAGAAAAACCCAAGCTTTATGGCAGTGGAGAAAATGTTAGAGATTGGATTCACGTTTGCGACCACAATTCAGCTGTTTATGAAATTCTTGAAAAGGGAAAGATAGGAGAAACGTATTTAATCGGAGCAGACGGAGAGGAATCTAACAAAGATGCACTAGAAATGATTCTTACTCTTATGGGCCAGTCCAAGGATGGCTATGAACATGTAAAAGACCGGCCTGGCCATGATATGAGATACGCGATTGACTCATCAAAACTTAGAAAAGAATTGGGTTGGAAGCCAATATTTACTAACTTCGAGGAAGGGCTAAAAAATACTATTGATTGGTATAGAGAAAACCAGTGGTGGTGGGAACCACTAAAGGCAAAAGTAGAGGCCAAGTATAAAGCACAGGGGCAGTAATGGGGTTTGATAATTACAATCCAGCCTTATACGAAAATAGAGAGATTCGGATTAATAAAACTAAAATACCTGGCTTGTTGTTTATCGACCTTGTGTTAAATGGGGATGAACGCGGTTGGTTTAAGGAAAGTTTTCAGGCAGAAAAGCTAGAAAATAAAGGATTCCCAAAGGGATTTAATCCTGTACAGCTAAGCGTATCGGCGAATAAATACAAAGGAGTAACGAGAGGAATACACGCTGAGCCCTGGGATAAATTTATCTCTATCCAAAGTGGAAAAATATTTGTCGCTATAGTTGATTTACGAAAAGGTCAAACATTTGGAGAAAAAGAAACATTTGAGATGGATGCTAGTAAAGCAATCTTTGTGCCACAAGGCTGTGGTAATTCATTTCAAACCTTGGCTGATGATGTTTTATACACCTATCACGTGAATAAACACTGGTCGTCAGAGGCAAAGTATACCCTTCTCAATCTTGCAGACCCAGAGCTGGCTATCAAGTGGCCGATACCACTCGATGAGGCGATTATTTCTGACAAGGACAAGGGACACCCGTTTTTAAAAGACCTATAAATTTAATATTTTGCTAAAAATTAAGGAGTAAAATGAAGAAAATATTAATTACTGGAGGAAATGGCCAGCTTGGTTTAGCGCTAAAAGATGTTTTAGCTCAGGAAATAATACTTTTAACTGATACTGATAATATGGACATTACCAACCAAGAGCAGGTCGAGAAAACCTTCTTTGAGTTTAAGCCGACACATTTAGTTCATGGTGCAGCTATGACAAACGTCGATGGCTGCGAAGAAAATCCCGATTTGGCACATAAAGTAAATGCAGAAGGAACAAAGTACCTTGCGCAAGCTTGTAAAAGCCATACTTGTCAGATGATATATGTCAGTACTGACTATGTTTTTGATGGCACAAAGAAAGAACCTTATACAGAAGAAGATAAACCAAACCCCCAGAGTGTATATGGAAAGACGAAACTTGAGGGTGAAAAACACACATTAGAATTACCGGATTCATATGTTGTTAGAACCTCCTGGGTCTACGGAGAGGGGAAAAATTTTGTCCGAACGATGTTGGCCTTATCAGAAAAAATGGATGAGATAAGAGTGGTGAATGACCAATTTGGTCGACCAACTTATGCGCCAGACTTAGCACAGGCTATCTATGATATCATCCAAAAACAACCAAAACCAGGAATCTATAATGTAACGGGAGACGGGTCAATTATCTCATGGGCAGATTTTGCTAGAGAAATATTTAAAATAGCCGGCAAGAAGACAAATGTAGTTGAGATTTCCACCGAAGAATACCTATTTCAGTACCCTGGAAAAAAAATAGCCCCAAGACCAAAATATTCATCACTGATTATCTCTAAAGCGAATAATAATAAACTTTATATAAGTAATGTTGACAATAGTTTATGCGTGTACCTACGTTAACCCTATTTTGTTACTAAAAATATACCAAAAAGTATAATTAAAGCACCTATTCCCTGGGTAAGGTTTATTCTTTCGTGAAGGAAAAAGTAGTTGGCGATTATAACAAAAACCAAGGCGATAGTTGTTATTAGTGTTGTTATTGTTGTTGAACTGCTAGAAAGTTCTGGAATTTTATAGAGAGAACTATTTATTAACATAAAAACCAGCCTGGAGGCAAAAGCAAAAATTGCTCCCAAAATAAATTGCCAGGTAAAAAGAATTTGGATTACTCTCATGGGAGTCATTGTGCCAGAGATTAATGACCTATCTCCCAATAAAAGAATTGAAATTACGGTTGTGATTGAAAAAAGAATTGTTAAAAATGTTACAGATATCATTTTATAATCCTATTCTAACA
>CAZQGP010000058.1:0-9938 GCA_964593075.1 uncultured Candidatus Saccharibacteria bacterium | reverse complement strand
GTGTAGCTATAGGCTTTTTTGTTCTTATACTCAATATATGTATCGTGAGATTCCAGTTCTTTTGCAACAAGATTGCTTTCTTTATTGAGTGTTTCGAAACTAATGTAACTTAAGTTTAAACTGTTTCTTTCTGAAATATTTTTGATTTTTTCCTCATTAATAAACTCGCCCATAAGCATATAACCAGTTGGGGGGCCACTAGAATCGCTTTTTAATATATATGAAACCGTGGTTAAGATAGGTAATCCTACATTGTTATAAAAAATTTCAATTGTATCTGTTTCTTCTTTTTTTGTCTTCTCAAAATATTTTGCTGAATTCTGGATATTCCCAAGAAGTGTCTTGTCAATATCTCCCCTAATTTCATTATTGTCTTTATCGTGGGCTTGCACAAATACAACATTAAATTTGTTGTCAAGAACTGCAAAAAAATCAATTTTCAAATTTGCTAGCATCTCAGGATTAACATTTACATCCACATACTCCTGATTTCTATCGGCTGCAAAATTGTATGAATCATCCCATATAGACCAATCTAAATTTTGACCTTTTACAGATTCTTTTTCTGATTTTAAAGCATTTTCCAGTATGTTTTGTTTCGTGTCATAGTCTTGTTTCTCAACCACATCAAAACCTTTCATAACAAACATATTTGACATGAAATACGCAGTTAACGCTACAAGTGCATATAGCGAAACAATAAGAAAAACTAACTTTAGATGACGTTTATGACGTATCATACCCTCCCTACAATATTCCTTACAGTTAATTTTAAACTAATGTCAGCTTTTCGCAATAATAAGTTGGGATTAATAAAAACTAAAACCAATAATCAAAAAATTAATATTTTAATTTAATAAATAGTATTGAAGAGATTAGAATAAGCGCTAGAGAGTTTGCTAATATTATCGGTATATCAAAAAGTAATATTCCATAAATTATCCAGATTGTTAAGCCGCCAATTAGAACAATAAGGTAGGCCAACGAGAAATCACTCGCCGATTTAGTTTTATATGTTTTAATTATTTGTGGAACCAAACAACCCGTCGTCAGAACTCCTGCAATAATACCAATATATGTAATCACTTACATTTCACCTTTGTTATCTAATAACAACTTATCAAAATTTTTTGACAATTGTAAGGATTAATAAACAAAAAAGATTGCACTCTGTTCATTTCGCAATATAATTAAGCTATGAAAAAATGGCTACCTGTAATAATCCTTTCGCTTGCCCAATTTGTGATGGTACTTGACAGCACCGTCATGAATGTTTCAATTTCTGAAATAGTTGTTAGTTTACATACCACCGTTTCGGGATTACAAATTGCCATAACTTTTTATACGCTAACCATGGCTACCCTTATGCTCACGGGCGGGAAATTAGGCGATATTTGGGGAAGACTAAACGCCTTTAAATACGGGTTACTCGTTTATGGCCTAGGCTCCTTAATTACAGCGTTTTCTGTTGGTCTCCCGATGTTGCTTGTTGGTTGGTCTTTGATCGAGGGACTTGGAGCCATCCTGGTAATCCCGGCGATTGCGGCGTTGGTCGCAGCCAATTATCGAGGTAAGGACCGAGTTGTCGCTTATAGTATCCTCGGGGGAGTTTCTGGGGCCGCCGCCGCAGCCGGCCCACTAATCGGTGGCGCCATCACGACATATTTATCTTGGCGTTATGTTTTTGGGTTTGAGACAATAATAATGCTTGTAATATTCTTTATTTTTGTAAACAAAATTAAGGATGTTCCGGTTGAGCACAAGTCGACTCTCGATTTTGTAAGTGTCATACAATCAGCAACGGGTCTTTTCTTAATCGTTTTTGCAATCCTTCAATCAAAAGTTTGGGGCTGGGTTGAGCCATTATCGGCTCCGGTTATCAATGGTAAAGATATTACCCCCTTTGGTTTTTCAGTTGTTCCTTTTATGATTGCTTTGGGCGTCGGGATTCTCTGGTTTTTCGTTAAACGACAAGTAAAACTTAAAAACAAAGGTAAATCACCACTACTTGATGTTTCAATGCTTAGAATTCCTGCTCTTCAATCTGGCCTTCTAAATATCACGGTCCAATATTTATTAACCGCAGGACTCTTTTTTGTATTACCGATATACCTCCAAATGGTCCTTGGTTTAAACGCTCTCGATACAGGCATGAAGATCCTGCCCCTATCTTTTGCCCTAATCTTATTTTCTCTTTTAGGTGCAAAAATGATTAATAAATTTACACCAAAGAAGATTATAACTTATGGAAAATATTTGATAGTTTTGGGTATGTTTGTATTGTTATATTCAATAGACCCCGAATTAAAAGATTTTATTTTTAAGGTTGGTATGTTTTTAGTTGGAGCTGGAATTGGTTTGATGGCTTCACAGATCGGCAATGTTCTTCTTTCATCCGTTGAAGGGAGTCAAACTTCTGAGGCAGGTGGGTTACAAGGAACTTTCCAGAACTTCGGTTCATCTTTTGGTACTGCCTTAATTGGCTCCATTCTAATCGCCTCGCTGACAACCGGTTTTGTAACAAGTGCGACCGGTTCATCTAGTTCTCTGCCAACTGAGGTAAAAACTTATATTTCTGAAAATTCTAAAGCAGGAATAGCTGTTGTGAGCAAAGATGAAGTTTATAAATATTCAGTTAGCAAGGGTTTACCACAAGATGAAGCAACTGAAATCTCGAATTATTACTCTTCCGCTCAAATGGATTCATTAAAAAAGGCCATGCTAGTATTAACCCTGTTAGCTTTATTAGGGTTATTGCTTTCTAAAAACCTGCCAGATGAACTAATAAAAGTAGGTTAGTCTTATAATTTTTAATGCCAAGATTAAGTGTCTGTTCTTTCCTTGATCTTAGAAACTATCTCGCTGAGTGACCAATCCGATTTTACGAGATAATCAAACGAGTTTAGGCTAATGGCTTGGGCGATTATAACTGGGTCTTCTAGGTTTGAGATCATAATAACTGGTATCTCAGAATTATGACTTGAACTCCTGACCTTCTTCAGCATTGTAATGCCATCCATTTCTGGCATTACAACATCTAACAAAATCAAGTCAAATTGTTCTTTCTCTAATTTTTCTAATCCTTCTAGGCCATTTTCTACAGATTTTACCTTAAAGCCTTCACTTTTTAATTTCTTTGAGAGAACATTTAAGAGTAGGGGTTCATCTTCAACTATTAATATGTTTTTCATCTGTATCCTTTTTTAGTATCTTAGTCTAAATTATAGCATTAATATACTTCTTCACTCTATGGTTTTACTGCCGGTTTTTTGTTTCATCCCTTCTTTTGGCCATGAGACAGTAAAGGTTGACCCTTTATTCTCAACAGATTCGAATTCGGCACTACCTCCAGACTGATCAATGATTGATTTTACGATATATAAACCTAATCCGGTACCCTCAGTATCCATCTTTTGAACGTTGTCGGCTCTAAACATTTTTGTAAATATTTTATCTTTTTGATGCTCTGGAATTCCATAACCATTATCTGTCACTTTAATCAAATAAGTTTTACTTAAATTCCGTGGTTTGTATATAAGTTCAATCGTTATGTCTCCCGTTTTTTGTGTATATTTGATCGCGTTTGATAATAAATTCTGTATTATAACCCTGAATAATTTTGGGTCTAAATTCGCTTTTACGGTTACATCGGAGTATTTTTTTACTAAATTCAGTTTATTTGCATCTATGCTGTGAACCATTTCATCAGCCACGCTGTCAATAATGTCACAAACCTTAACGTGCTTTGGCTTTATTTCAAAAGTGCCAAGATCTAGTCTCGAAACATTCAACAGAGAGTTGACTAAATCTACCATTCTCTGGCTCCCGGTATAAACGCTTCTCAGACACTCTTTTTGTTCTTTATTAACTTTCCCGGGCTCTCCTGTAAGTAAATATTCCGTATACCAATTTATGGCGGCTAACGGAGTTCTGAGCTGGTGAGATGCCAATGAGACAAACTCAGTTTTTGCCTTATCAATTTCCTTTTCCTTAGTAACGTCCCGCTCAATACCAACAAAATAGATAACTTTTCCTTGATCATCTAGTATTGGGCTAACTGTCGCAGCCGCCTCGTAAGGAATGCCGTTTTCGCGTGTATTATCGAATACCCCAATAAAGGGTTTCTTCTTGGTTTTGATCGTATCCCAAAACTCCTTGTAGACTTCCTTAGTCATATGGCCACCCCAAAGTTCCTTTGTACCAGCCTTCTTTCCAACAATATCTTCAATTTTATATCCGGTGATTTTAGTTACGGCCTCATTCGCGTAGAGAATAATGCCGTTAGGGTCAGTAATCACCATATGATCAGAAGCGCCGGCTACGGCCATCTCAAATTTTTTAAGATCATCAACTAGCCAAACCACCTTATTTTTTTCTTCCTCGATATCTTCTAATATATTTAGAACTGCTGTTTGTTGAGCTTCCAATTTAAGGCTCTTATCAACAATGTCTTTTGTTTGTTCAGTTACTTTCTGGTATATTTCATCTCGGGAATTGGTCACAGCGACCGTCATATTATCAAATGCCTCTGATAGTTGACCAAGTTCGTTCTTTGACTTATAGCCTACTTTATGAAGGTAGTTGCCTTTTTTTATCTCATCCGTGCCTTTTTTCAGCATTTTAATGGGTTTTGTAAATGAATTTGCTAATAAAAATGCTAGGGCAAGTGCAGTCAGTAGCGCCAATATGATAATGATCAGCAACTGCGTCAAATGTCTAAATATCGGTGAATTTACCTCTGATTTGTCTATCTTTACGACAAGTCCCCAATCAACTTCACTAATATACCGAGTAACAGCATGAACGTTTTCATTTCGATAATCAACTGCGTTTTGTAAGATTGTTTCCTTGCCTAATAGAGCTTGCACGATCGCGGTATTGGGTTTGTTTGAATTCACAACAGTATTACCATTCGATATAGAGAATCTGGGTTGTTCTAGATAATTGACATTGCCATCCTTGTTCCAATAACCTATCGCTGTTTCACCCGTATTCCCCAAACCAGTATGATCAGACATAATATTTTTAAGCGCCTTTGCCTCTGTCACGATTACGACAACCCCTTGAAATATACCATTAGAAACCACTGGACCCGTAATAACTATATCCTTAGAGGGTTTAATTTCTTTAGAGATTTGAACTGTCTTCCCGTTTTTTAATATCTCAAGATTGCCGGGATCGAAATAGTCTTCAATTAGTAGATTTCCACTCGTGGCAATGGTTTTCCCGTCTTTGTTGAGGATAAAAACATCGGAATAATCTGAAGATAAAGATTGTATATCTCGGGCGCGGGTATTCAAAAGAACAATATCGGCAACGTCATTTGTTGCATTAAAATGTACTAAGTCGTTGATTATCCCCGTTCTTGAAGTTTGTTGTGCTATTTGGGTTTTAAGATTGTTCAGTTCTGATTGAACTCTATTCTCTTGAATTGTAGCAATAGCGTCAAGTTTAGACTTGGCGTCCTTTATGACATTTGAATCAACGTTATATACAGCACTAAAAGCCATAATTAGCAACGTAAAAGACGAGAGTAAAACTAAATACAAAACCAGTTTATTTCTTATTCGCATTTTTTCCCTCTAACTCTTCAATCTTTTTCTTCAGTTCTACCATTTTTAGTTCTCTACCAACCATCATGTCATTTGAAATTGATAGTTTTTTTATTTGTTTATTCAGATTTTCCTGCGCTACCATCTCTTTCTCAATATCATAAATTGCCAAAGAGTAGCCATTTACCTCTCCGCTTGAATTAACATTATCAACAACGTCAATCCGGACCCATCTCCCGTTGGAACATTTAGCTTGATGCCCCTTTGCCCTTTCTTCTACAAGGCCGTCCAGCGCTACCCCCATGATTTCCTCGAGTTTAACCAGTGCTGTACCCAAAACAACTTTCTTTCCAATTTTCTCTTCTGCTGCCGTATTATAATCTAGGATATGATTAGTTTTGTCCAAAACAATTATACCAACATCGATATTTCGATAGACTGCATTAATTGCCAAAGAAACAACCGAAAAATATTTATATTTATATATACTCATAACAATAATTACGCCACTAATCGCAAACGAGATTGGAGCAAAGTCTGTTCCGGCCGTTATATTCACACTCATTAAGATAAACAAAAAGTTGCCAATCCACGGAATGAGAGTCGCTAGTATAATTAAAATAATAAATTTTCTATTCTTGCTAGTTCGTTTCCGGGCGGCCCAAGCGAGAATCAGTATTCCAAAGAGAAGAAGGGTGTACTGAAAAATTAGGTTAACATACCAAAATAAACCATGGCCAAAGATTACGCCCTCAGTAATGGTATCACCCATCAAAGTGTAGCTAGTCCAAACTAGGTTGTGATATTCATTTGTCAGAACTAACCCAAAAAGCCCAAGACACAAAAGCCAAACTATGATACTAATGGCTCTAAAGATTGAGTTTCTGGCTTTAGTATATTTCAATACAAACAGAAGCCAAAGCGGGCCAACTGTCACTATGCCAATATAAGATAGTTTGGCGAAAATTATTCTGTGAGACAAAATTAGAGAAGCGTTTTCAGCAGCACCAAAAAATGCCCAAATAGCAACTGCGAACATTAATATCGCATAGATTAAAGCACCCCTTTTTTCCCTCACAGTCAAAAGATAAAAACCCAGATACGAAAGTAGCAGGAAGTTTATAAATAGTATTAAGGTAATTATCGAAACATATATTTCCATCTTACTCCCAGTATAGATACACACTAGACTTCTCAGGCTCAATTCGCCTATTCATAGTGCATATAATATAACTAAAATCTTTTTGCGACTTACTCTCTTGCTCAATCATTTAGATTAGTTACTTTCTGCTTTTAGCTTTTTTATCTCTTCTTTCAATTCTATCATTTTAAGTTCTCTCCCTACCATCAGATCGTTCAACTTCTCTAATTTTTCAACCACATTTTTCATTGATTCGTTTTCTTGTTTTTGTTTGGTTATATCTCTAAATATCCAAATTCTTCCATAATTATCTCCATTTGCACCAATAACCGGGGCAGAATATCTATCCAATACCATGCCGTTTTTAAATTCGATCTCATCTCGACTAACGTCTTTCGGGTGGTCATAAAGATATCTAACCTTTTCAACAAATATGTCTGGATTTATTGTTAAGCTCACTACATACTTTAAAAGTTTAGAATCATCAACATTCTCAACAATATGCTTTGGAACATCAAATAACTCAATTATCCGACTATTTATCAGGACTCTTTTCTGTTGCTTGTCAACAATCAGAATTCCGTCGATAGTTGAATTAACTTGCGCTTCTAGCATGGCTGTTTTAAGTAATAACATTTCTTTAGCTTCCATAATATTAGTCACATCCCAAATAACACCATTAATTATTTTTGAACTGTCTTTTATCTGAGATGTTCCCCCTCTAATCGAAAGATATCGTAAATAACCATTCGGTAAAATAATTCGGAAGTCCGGTTCGTACGGAACGTCCATTTTTACGGTTTCAAGCAGTGCGGCTTTAACAGCTTCTCTATCCTCAGGATGGACAGTAGCGATGAATTCCTCTGCAGAACCAGTAGATTTGTCTGGATTTATATTCAAGAGATTACAAGTTTGCCGATCAAATATATACTTTTTCTCTGAAACTATAAATTGCCAGACCCCCATATTTGACGATTGAAGTGCGAGCTCCAGCCTTGTTTTAGCAATAACAAGGGCCCTCTCTTGTTGTCTTTTTTCAGTAATATCTTGAATTTCTAGAAGATACCCACTAGTTTTATTTTGAATATCCATGGTTGGTGTAATTGATACTCCCAGCCATACTTGTCCCGATTTCGTTGTTTCATATAGATTAGCCTCTTTAACTTTGTCAAAATCAAAGGCGGCTTCATACTCAACTGTTTTGCCTTGTCGTAATTTATTTTTATAGACCTCTGATATATTTGGGTCATCAAAAAGAGAAAATCGTTCAATCTCTTTAGTGTTTTTTATTCCAAATAACTTCAGACAGGCTGGGTTAACGTTTAATAGAAGTCCTTTGGAATCATAATATTCAATCGCAATTGGGGAATCTTCCGCCAAAATTCGGTATCGAACTTCACTATCTTTGAGTGCGTCTTCAATCTTTTTGCGTTCAGTGATATCGGTGCACATCCCCATAAAATTGGTCTGTGATATGCGAACCCCTTCAAAAGACCATGTTCCCATATGCCCATCTTTATGCAGATAATCGAATTCGGATTTTGCGCTACCATTTTTTACTACTTCTCGAAAAAGCTTTGTAGCAAATTTCTGGGAGCTTGGTGGTAATAAATCAGGGATAATCATTGAAAGTAATTCGCTGTTTGAATATCCAGTAATTTTCGTAGCGGCTGGGTTTGCTTGCAAATATCGACCAGTTTCATCACAGACGAAGACCCCGATAGGAGAATTGTTGATATACCCACGGTACTGTGACTCACTTTCCGCTAATTTTTTCTCGCTTCTTATTCGTCCGATTAGAAGACCAATCTGATTGGTATAAAGTTCAACAATTTCCTTATTTTTTAGAGAGTTACTCTTTGAGAAAAGCAGCGTAAAATCACCAATTGCAACCTTATTTTTCTGCATCCTAACGACTGCCACATTGCCGATATTGAAGGTTTTTTCTATAAACAATGAGGTTTTTTTTGAAACCACGACACCCGTTAAGTCGTGCAGTGAATTAAAAATCGTAGTTGTATTATTCTTTATTTTTTTTGCTCTCACCGGGTCATGCTTCCACTTTCTATTAATAATTTCGAAACCCAAAAGAGACGTGACCGTTTTTAAATGTTCATTTACACCCGACAGGGCAACAGTCACGAAATCAAGACCATTTTCTTCGAAGAGATTAAATGAAACATATGTAGCTCCCGACATTTTTAATATAGTATCAGCAAATTTGCTGTAGTTTATTTGTTCTGTATTTATATCGATCAGTTCCGAACTAGCTATAAGAGACTTTTTGAGTATTTGTTCCCTCTCCATAAGTTCATCTTCTTCTAACATTCGCTTTGTAATATCGTTCACAACCGTAAACCGATACTGCCTCTCCTGTACAAATATATTTTCCGAGGATAAAAGGACTCTCTTTATCTCTCCATTCTTTGATATTATATCTGCTTCGGCGTCTTTGACGTTGCCGTTCTTGTCTGCCTTCTCTAGTATATAAGAAACTGTTTGTGAACTTAAAATTCCAAGCTCAGTAGCTGTTTTGCCGATCACTTCATTCGGTTTATAACCAAGCAAATCAGTAAAGGCCTTATTAACTTCCAAATACTTGTGGGTTTCTAGATCACTCAGTCCACAAGCGGATGGATTTAAATCAAAGACTTTTAAGAATTTTTCTTCAGATAGCTTTATCTCTGATATATCCTTAGTCACTCCAAAAAGGACCGGTTTATCATCCCATGTACCATGCGTTATACGAGTTTCAACGGGGATTTGAATTCCATTCTTTGTAATTATTGGGACAAGACAAGTTGAAACTTTGCCCAATAACATCTCTTTAACAATTTCTTCAGCCTCGGATCTTCTCTCTTTTGGGTGTAAGGATAAGATTGACTTTCCAATCAGTTCTTCTTTGGTGTAACCAAGTCTCTGAATAACAGTCTTATTCACTTGTGAAATATTTCCCTGCTCATCCAATACAAATAAAAAATCATCTATTGAATTAAAGAAAGATTCGTAGTTTTGACTAATTTGTTCTATCCCAACTTCTTTTTTTTGTTTTTTTCCGACCATGTCTTTGCTTAAATTCCTAATTCATTTTGATAATTATTAGTTTTAGGTCTAGTAATTATTTATACAAATAATTACTAAAAACTGGCCTCCGAACTAACTGCTTAAATAATTGATTGTTGAATTCTGTTTTGTTATATATAAATAATATCATATATATGATTAATAAATTAATTTATTTATAC
>CAZQGP010000057.1:0-7159 GCA_964593075.1 uncultured Candidatus Saccharibacteria bacterium | reverse complement strand
GTATTTAAATCTATATTAAAAGCCTTCATCATCGCTTCGGGCATAACTTTGGTAAGTTCCGCGAAGTTCATCGACTTGCTAAAAGATATATAGGTTACTATATAAATCCACAAAAATACCATTGCCCCAAGTCCATAAACCAATATTATGAATCTTCTGTCTTTTAGAGCCCGTTTTATAATTGCTATCATTTATAAAATTCTAGGAACAACTCTTCTAGGCTAATGTGGGCGATTTCAATATCCTTAAGGTCATATTTTGCCAGTTTTTGCAGCAACGGATTAATATCGCCTCGGACTTTGAACAATATTGAGTTATCGATTTCATTTGTAATTTCGACATTGTCTATCTCAAAATCATTCTTATTTGGTCTCTCTTTAAAGTACGCATGGACATTATGCAACCTCATCTCGTTCAATTCATGTACTTGGCCCATTTTCACAATCTTGCCTTGCTTGATAACCGCCACTCTATCGCAAATTTCTTCAACCTCGGATAACACATGAGATGATAGAAAAATTGTTCGACCTCGCTCCTTACATTTGACAAGAATCTTTTTAATCTCGTTTTGTAAAATCGGGTCTAGCCCTTTGGTCGGTTCATCCATTATGATAATCTCCGGGTCACTCATTAGCGTCAGAATTAGGCCAAGTTTTTGTTTATTGCCTGTTGATAGGAATCTTGCTTGCATTTTTGGGTCAAAATCCAGTTGTCTGATAAGGTCAAATAATAAGGGTGATTTACCCTTGGTGCTTTGAACGAAATCAAAATGCTCTTTTCCCGTCCAAGTGCCATAAACCGAGATATCAGCCGGTAGATAGCCAATATTGTCTTTAATTTGAACAGTATCGTTTATAGAATCCTTGCCTTGGACTAATATTTTACCTCCAGTTGGTCTGATAAAATCCATAATACAGCGAATAGTTGTCGTTTTGCCGGCGCCATTTGGTCCGAGGAACCCAAATATTTCGTCTTTTTCAATTGACAAATCTATTCCATCAACGGCTTTTATGCCGCCAAAATGTTTCTTAAGATTTTTTAACTCTAGAGCTGGCATTTCTATAAAATAATATACCTAAACTTAGCCATATTGAATATACAAAACGTACTACTCGTATCTGAGGGCTTCAACGGGGTCAAGACGGGCCGCACGAATCGCAGGATACAAACCGGATAGCATTCCGATTAATGTAGTAAAACCAATCACAGCAGCGATTAGCCAGAGCGGGAAACTGCCTATATTGTCAACCGGAACATCTCCTAAATTTGCGCCATACTTTGTAACTAATAATCTAGCTAACATACCTATCAGATAACTTATAATTAATCCAAAAAACCCGCCCCAAAATCCAAGCATTGCCGCCTCAAAGGTAAATAATCGACGAATTGTGGCTTTAGTAGCTCCGCATGCCCGCATCACACCTATCTCGCGGGTTCTCTCATAAGTTGCCATAATCATAGTATTAATAATTCCAATAGCAGCCACAAATAGTGATATTCCAGCAATAGCAGCCAAAACTGCACTAACAAGAGTCATAATTTGGTTAATCTGATCGATCATTTGTTGGGCTGTGACTGCTCCATATTTGAGCACAGAAATCTCATCGGCAACAAGCTTAAGATTTTTCTGGTCGTCAACCTTGACGACAATTGAAGTATAACCTTGCTTCTCAAAATCGCTCTCTTTCACAAGTGTCATACTTGATTGGCTCATGCTACCGTCTTGGTTTTTTGATTTATCGCCCCATTGCCAGCTGACTCTGGTATTTAAACGCTTCGCCCAAGCAATATTAATATAATTTACCCCATCTCCAACTGTCCCGTTATCTGCAACGCCAACAATCTCTGCTTCAATATCAATTCCATTTTTGTTCTGTGCTTCGTACCAAGCTTTATCGGCATTCATAGGAGGTTTTTCGGGTGGCTCTCCCCAGTCAACACCAGATCCTCCTCCACCGTTTTTAGAATTGAATATGACTTTTTTACCAATAAGTTCATTTTCCTTGCCCCTCATTTTAAAATCATCAAGAAACCTTGAGCCTACGACTATTTTATCCATATCGTCGTTGGTAACTTTTCGACCAGCCATAAGGGGGACACTAAACACATCGCTCTCTGGGTCATAAGCAACAAAATTGGCCCATGATTTTTTATCTTGACCCTCAAGTTTCATAGTATTTACATTGACGCCAAGAATCGGAGTTGCAGAAACAACATGATCGATATTTTTAACCGTTACCAATGTTTCATCATTTATCACCTTACCCTCGGATGTATCACCATTTGTGCCCATCAAATTCTGGTCATCAACTGAATTGGGATCTTTGGTGACCGTGACAAGATTAAAAGCGCCCAATTTCTGGAACTGTTCTGTCAGTGATTGTTTAATTCCGATAACCAAGGACGCCATCAGAATTAACGAAAGTGAGCCAACTGTAATTGCAATTATTGTTAAAAAAGTTCTGGCTCTCTGTCTGCGTAAATTTTTAAGTGATGTACCAATATAATCGAGCGGATTCATTAGCTAATTTTCCCGTCATGGATAGTTATTGTTTTTTTTGCTTGCCGAGCAACGCTCGTATCATGGGTAATAATTATCAAAGTAACACCCAGTTTCTTATTTAAATCTTTGAGCAAATCAATAATTTCAGTTCCTTTTTGTGAGTCCAAGTTACCCGTCGGTTCATCAGCGATAATTATTTCAGGCTCGTTAGCCAGCGCGCGAGCTATACTCACTCTTTGTCTTTGGCCACCGGAGAGTTCGGTTGGTTTATGGTTCATTCTGTTTTCCAACCCGACTGCTTTAAGGCAGGCTTTGGCTCTTTCGACTCTTTTAGTATGCGGAATTCTCGCAAATATTAAGGGCAACATTACATTTTCAAGTGCGGTATAAGTCGGTTGTAGATTAAATGTCTGGAATACAAAACCTATTTTTTTATTGCGGTAATGTGACAAAACATTATCTTTTGCTTTAATTAAGTGTTCGTCGTCTACTATCACATCCCCAGAATCTGGCTTGTCCAATCCCCCGATAATATTAGCCAAAGTTGATTTACCTGATCCTGAAGGCCCGACAATTGCCAGAAAGTCACCTTTATCGATATTTAAGCTGACTTTATTGAGTGCATAAATAGTTTCATCACCCATTTTATAGGTTTTGGTAACGTCCTTTAGCTCAATCATAAGTTTATTATGCAGAGAAAATTTAACTCAAGCAAGACGCCAATATTTAATATCTATGCCGTCTGGGCGGTTGTCTCAATAGTGGCAGTTTCAAATTGGCTATTATATAACGAAGCGTAATAACCATCATTTTTGATGAGTTCTTTGTGAGTTCCTTGCTCAACAATATTCCCGTCACGCATTACCAAAATTAAATCAGCTCCGCGAATAGTCGACAGCCTGTGGGCAATAATAAAACAGGTTTTGTTTTTCATCAATCGATCCATCGCTTTTTGTATCAAAATTTCAGTTCGCGTATCAACCGAACTTGTCGCTTCATCAAGAATCAACATCGGCGTATGGGCCATCATCGCTCGGGCGATAGTTAAAAGCTGCTTTTCTCCCTGTGAAATATTGCTGGCTTCTTCATTAATAACCATTTCATAACCTCCTGGAAGCGAATCAATAAAGTGATCAACGTGAGCCGCTTCAGCAGCTTCTGTGACTTCTTCGTCAGTCGCACCAATTTTGCTGTAAGCAATATTATCTCTTAAAGTGCCGTTAAAAAGCCATGTATCTTGCAAAACCATCCCAAAAAGCTTTCGGACATCAGCTCGTTTCATCTCCCGAATATCCACTCCATCAACTTTAATTGAACCCGAATCAACATCATAAAAACGCATTAACAAATTGACAATCGTAGTTTTGCCGGCGCCTGTCGGACCAACTATCGCCACCCTTTGGCCTTGTTTAATCTTGGCGGTAAAGTTATTTATGATTACTTTTTCAGGCGAATATCCAAAAACAACATTATCAAATTCAACATCACCCTTTATCTCAGGCAGTATAATCGGATTTTTGGATTCTTCGACTTCCTCATCTTCTGCTAAAAATTCAAAAACTCTTTCCGCCGAAGCCGCCGTCGCCTGCATAACGTTTGCGATATTGGCAGTTTGGGCAATTGGCTGGGTAAAGCTTGACATATATTGGATAAACGCTTGGATATCACCAATCTGAAGTTTGCCATTAACAGCCAGCCAACCGCCAAGAATTGCCACACCAACGTATCCAAGAGCGCTAATAAATTGAGTAACTGGCATAAGCAAACCTGAGAAAAACTGAGATTTCCAGGCCGAATCATAGAGATCGCCATTTGTCTTACTAAATATATCTACAGATCGCTGTTCGCCGTTAAACGCCTTCATCACATTGTGTCCACCATACATTTCTTCGATATGGCCATTAATTTCGCCAAGCGAACTCTGCTGTTTTGTAAAGTATTTTTGAGATCTCTTTATTATAAAACTGACAAAAATTAAACTTACTGGCAGCACCACCACCGCCACTATTGTCAAATGCCAGCTGATGGTGAGCATCATCACTAAGATGCCCAATATCGTTGCAACTGATGTGATCAGCTGTGTCATTGTTTGGTTTAAGTTTTGGCTGATTGTGTCAACATCGTTAGTAACTCGGCTCAAAACATCACCATATGTTCGACTATCAAAGTATCGAAGTGGTAAGCGGTTTATTTTTTCAGAAATATCTCGTCTAAAATTAAAGGCGATTTTCTGGGTAATCCCAGACATAATCCAACCCATTATATAGCTCAATATTGAGCTTAAAACGAAAAGACCAAGTAAAATTAATACTATTTGGCCAACATAATTAAAGTCGATGCTTGGTCTGACGGTTAAATCGAGGTTGTTGAATAGATCTCTCTTGTCGGCCGGAATTTTTTCAAGCGCAGCTGGCGGCAATTTTTGAAATAGTTGAGAACCGGTTGTACCAGGTGCTAAAACATATCCTTTAGGGAGCTGCTCATGAATCGCGTCATACGCCCTCATATTAATATAGTCACTAACGATTTGGTTTGTCGCTTTACCAAGTAGTTTTGGACCAACAATCGTAAATACAGTGCTGGTAATAGCAAAAACTATTACAAAATATATCGAAATTCGATAAGGTTTCAGGTACTTAAAGAGTTCCTTTATTGCGCCCTTAAAATCCTTGGCTTTTTCGCCGCTACCCATACCCATACCGCCCATAGGACCGCCACCACCAGGACCGCCTCGTGGAACGCCCATTGGCTGGCCGGTAGTGGCCTGTGTTGTTGGTCTCTTCTCGTCGCTCATATGTTTTCCTTTACCGGTTCAAATTCGGGGCTACCTTCTTCTTCAATCCCAAGCTCCTCATTGGACAACTGTGAGGTGGCAATTTCCCGATAGACTTGGCAGGTACCAAGCAAGTCTTTATGTCGGCCGATACCGACAATCCGTCCCTCATTAAGGACGATAATATTATCAGCATCCATTATTGTGCTGACTCTTTGGGCTACTATCAGGGTCGTTCTTTGTTTGGTCTCTGCTTTTAGGGCTTCGCGTAGTTGGGCGTCGGTTCTAAAATCGAGAGCCGAAAAACTATCATCAAATATATAAATTTCGGGTTTTTTAACAATAGCCCTTGCGATAGATAGTCGCTGTTTTTGTCCGCCCGAAACATTGGCGCCCCCTTGAGCAATCGGTGAATCGTACTTTTTTTCAAGAGTATCAATAAATTCCTCGGCTTGAGAAATCTTGGCTGCTCTGATGACTTCTTCGTCCAAAGCTTCAGGCGCGCCGTATTTAATATTGCTTTTGATTGTGCCGGAAAATAGTACACCCTTTTGAGGTACATAGCCGATTCTGCGGCGCAAATCCTCTTGTGAATACTGCCTAACATCAACACCATCAATCAAAATTGCACCAGCTGTTACATCATAAAAACGTGGGATCAAATTAACTACCGTCGATTTGCCACTACCGGTACTACCGATAAAAGCCGTTGTCAGGCCGGGCTTAGCCACAAAAGAAACATCAACCAACACTGGTGCTTCAGCTCCCGGATAAGTAAAGACGACATTCTTAAACTCAATCTGACCCTTTCCCTCTTCTGCCGAAACTGGTTTTTCGGGGTCGTTAATAGTCGGTTCAGTCTCAAGAATTTCAGCAACGCGGTCAGCCGCAACTGATGCCCTTGGCACCATAATAAAGACAATCGAAATCATCAAAAATGAGATAATTACCTGCATAGCATATTGCATATAGGCAATCATGTCACCAATTTGAAGCGTTCCGCTATTAATAAGATGTGCGCCGACCCAAACAATCGCAATTGTCGTGACGTTTAGAATGAGCATCATTATTGGCTGCATTACCACCATCAAACGGTTTACAAAAAGGTTAACATCCGTTAGATCAGCATTGGCTTTCTCGAAATTCTTTTGTTCTTTTTGTTCATTATTAAAGGCCCTAATAACTCTCAGACCAGTCAAATTTTGACGAGTGACTAGATTTAGTTTGTCGACAAGACTTTGCAGGATTTTAAACTTCGGAATCGCCACATAAAAGAGAATGATTATAACTGTAATTAAAACACCAACTGATGTGGCCATAAGCCAAGTCATTGATGGAGCCAAATGATATGCTTTATAAATTGCCCAAACTCCTGTAATTGGTGCCGACAAGGCCAGCCTCATAATCATAATTGACACAAATTGAATCTGTTGGACGTCATTAGTAGATCGGGTGATTAATGAGGCGGTTGAGAATTTGTTAAACTCGTTCAACGAAAAATTTTCAACTTTCTTAAACACTCTTTCGCGGATATTTCGGGAATAACTTGTAGCAATTCGGGATGCCAAGAAACTTAACCCGATTGCCGCCACCCCACCAAGTAGTGATATCGCCAACATTCGATAGCCGTTACTCCAGATACTAGCGTTATCTTTGGCAACTATTCCTTCGTTAACAATTTTCGCCATATAATCAGGAAGTGCCAAGTTGGCATAAACCTGAATATATATAAGTCCTAATAGTACGATAAATAGCCAAAGATATGGACGGGCATATTTTAATAATTTAAGCATTTATTTATCACTGCTTTCTTCATTCTGACTAGTGGGCCCAACTTTTGCAATTAGAGTACTAAGGGTCTGAATCTCGTCATCTGACAAATT